>NZ_JBHXTM010000002.1:0-44110 GCF_042677325.1 Streptomyces sp. NPDC127117 | reverse complement strand
CGTTCACTCCGCCGTGAACGCGGCCCGCAGCTCCTCCTTCAACGACCGCTGGAACGCGGTCACCAGCGCCTGGAGCACCATCGGCTGCATATGGGCGGACAGCGACTTCATCGCCGCCACGTGCTCGGGGTCCGCCTCCCGCTCCCGGTACGGACCCCACACCTCGTCCCGGAACAGCCGGGTCAGCTCCTGCGCGGCGGAGCGGGAGTGCTCCAGCAGCACCGTGCGGGCGGCCAGGATCGTCTCGTGGGCGATCGGCACGCCGAGCAGCTCCACGCCGAGCCGCAGCAACCCCGGATCCACCCGGTAGCTCCCGTCGACCGGCTCCGCGCGCTCCAGCACACCCATCGCGGCCAGCCTCGCGATGTCCTGCTCGGTCAACTCCCGGCCGGCCCGCCGCTCCAGCTCCGCCCGCGTCGCGTCCTCCGCCGAGTCGGGTGCCCAGGAGGCCACCAGCGCGCGGTGGATCGCCAGGTCGTGCGCGCTCAGGTCCGGCGGCAGCTGTTCCAGATAGCGTTCGATCGCGGCCAGCGTCATGCCCTGGTGCTGGAGCTCCTCGATGAGCGCCAGCCTGGACAGGTGCTCGTGGCCGTAGTGCCCGACGCGTCGCGGGCCGATCACCGGGGGCGGCAGCAGACCCCGGGTGCTGTAGAAACGCACGGTGCGTACCGTGACACCGGCGCGCGCCGCCAGCTCGTCGACGGTGAGCGTCGGCTCCTCGGTGCCGGTCGCCATGTCTGCTCCTCGTGTCCGACCCTGAGGGCGAGCGGCTGTACGCGTGGCCCGCCCCGGTGCAACAGTATTGCTGTCTCACCAGTTATGTGAAAGTGCTCGGCTGTCAGAGGCGGAACCTAGGCTGATGCCATGTCCAAGATCGTGTACGTACAGGGGGATGCGACCGCACCCCATGGCAAGGGCGTCAAGCTGATCGTCCATGTCTGCAACGACCTCGGCGGCTGGGGCAAGGGGTTCGTCCTGGCAGTCTCACGCCGCTGGCCCGAGCCCGAAGCGGCCTACCGCCGCTGGCACCGGGAGCGCGCGGGCAATGACTTCGCCCTCGGCGCGGTGCAGTTCGTGCAGGTGAGCCCGTACATATGGGTGGCGAACACGGTGGGACAGCGGGGGATGCGCACGCGCAGCAACGGGGTTCCGGTGCGCTACGAGGCGATCGACACGGCGCTGGGGGCGGTGGCCGACCGGGCCCGCGAGCTGGGGGCCTCGGTCCACATGCCACGGATCGGCTGCGGGCTCGCGGGCGGGAAGTGGTCCCGGATCGAGCCCCTGATAGAGCAGCGGCTGACCGGCCGGGGCATACCGGTGACGGTGTACGACTTCGACTAGGACAGAACCCGGGGCCTTTCCCGGCTCCTGGGGCCTCGGCCTGCGGAAATCCGCCGGATACCCTGACCCCGGCCGACGGGCGGCAGGAAGCGGGTGGGGCCGGTGACGGGTGCCGAGACGGGGCACGGGGAGCCCGGGTGTCCCGATGCCGCCGCACCGCGCGACCTGGTGGACATGTCCCTGCTGACCCTGCTCGGCCTCGGACCGGACGAGGACGCGGTCTACCGCCTGCTGGTGGACCGTCCCGACAGTGAGCCCGACGCTCTCGCAAGCCCGTTGGACGGCTCGGCGGTGGCGCGTGCGCTCGGCTCGCTCGTCGATCGCGGGCTCGCCAGTGCCGCGCGGCCGGAGCCGGACGGCACCGTCCGGTACCGGGCCGCCTCGCCCGTGCTCGCGCTCGGGCCGCTCCTCGAAGCCCGCCGGGCCGCGCTGCACCGGGTCGAGTCGCTGGTGGGAGACCTCACCGAGCGCCACCGCGCCGCACAGTCGCACGCGTCGGGAGCGCCGGTGGAGGTGCTGTCCGGTCCGGCGGCGATCCGGCGACGCCTGCTGAGCATGCAGCGCCAGGCCAGGACCGAGGTGTGCACCCTGGTTCCGGCCAGGCATGTGCCCGCGGTGCTCAGCTTCGAGGACAACCACGAAGAGGTGGACTCCGAGATGATGGACCGCGGCGTGACCGTGCGCAGTGTCGTCGAACGCGAATGGCTGGAGCAGCCGGCGACCGCGGCCGTGCTGGCCTCCTGCGTCGCCCAGGGCCAGCACATATCCGTCACGGACCGGCTGCCGATCAAGCTCGCCATCGTCGACCGCCGGGTCGCCCTGCTGCCTCTGTACCCGGAGCGCGAGGCGGAACCGGTGGCGCTCGTCGTGCACCGGACGGGTCTGCTCACCGCTCTGGTCTCGCTCTTCGAGGAGCACTTCGCGAAGGGCTGGCGACTGAGCGTCTCCGGTACGGAGGAGGAACACGAGGCCCCGGTCGCCGTGATCGACCGGCAGATCGTGGCTCTCCTCCACGTCGGCCTGACCGACGCGGCCATAGCCCGTCAGCTGGGCATGGGTCATCGCACCGTCCAGCGGAGACTGCACGCGCTGATGGACGAGGTGGGCGCGGCCACCCGCTTCCAGTTGGGCTGGTACGCCGCCCGAGCCGGGTGGCTGCCCGACATCGCGGACAACTCCGGTGCCCAGAAAGGCAGCTGAGGCGTAATTACGCCACGGCACTTTCACGCCAGCATCATCTCTTGTTCATCCAACCCCCCATGGCGAACGATCAGCACGTCAACGCCTGAGCCCCTGTGGTTCAGGCGCAGGTGTGTGATGGGGAGGTCCCGTGAGACGAACGAGTGTGCTGCGGATGCTGGCGACCGGAGTGGTCGCCGCCGCGACCGGCGCGACGTTGCTGGCCGCACCCGCCTGGGCGGACGACACCGCCACGGCGCAGCCGACAGAGCCGGTGGCCGTCGCCCCGGCGATGACCCAGGGGCTGGACCGGACCGCCCGGCAGGGCACGCCTGCCGAGGCGGCCCGCGCCCACATCAAGGACCACAAGGGCACGTACAAGGTCCCGGTCTCCGACCTGAAGACGCTGCGGACCACCAAGGAGGGCAAGCAGTCCTCGGTGCGCTTCCAGCAGAAGCACGACGGTGTGCCGGTCTTCGGCGCCGAGTACGCGGTGCAGACCGAGGCGGCCGACGGCGGCCAGCAGGTCATCTCCGCGACCGGCACGCTCTACACCGACCTCACGGTCTCCACCACGCCGAAGGTGAGCGAAGCCACCGCGAAGCAGCGGATGTTCACGCTCGACCGCGGCCTGTCCGGCGTGCTGGGCGCGAAGACCGAGGCGCACGGCCTGTCCGTACTGCCCGACGCCCACGGCGGCAGGCTCGCCTGGCACTTCACGGTCACCGGCGGCAGGGCGAACGGCACCCCGGTGCGCCAGGAGGTGTACGTCGACGCGCGGGTGGGCGGCATCGCGCTCTCGTACAACAACATCGACGCGGCGGACGCGTCGCCCGCACAGGGGACGGGCGTACGCGTCGACGGCAGCGAGGCGAAGCTGGACGTCAACAAGGAGACGGACGGTTCGTACACGCTCGTCGACTCGACGCGCACCATGTACCCGCAGACCGGTGGCCAGATACGCACCTACGACGCGCAGCGCAAGGAATACACGCTCGTCGCCGGCGGCCCGGTCACCGACGACATCCCGCTGAGCACCTCGGCGAGCGACCGCTTCGACGGCGCGAACACCTCCTCGGGCGCGGTCGACGCCCACCTGAACGCGGCCAAGGTCTACGAGTTCTACAAGAACCGGATCGGCCGCGACAGCATCGACGGCAAGGGCGGCACGATCCACTCCGTCGTCAACGTCGCCGCGAACGGCAAGGACTACGCCAACGCCTTCTGGGACGGCTCCAAGATGGTCTACGGCCACATGGACGGAGTGCCGCTCTCCGTTGGCCTGGACGTCGTCGGCCACGAGATGACGCATGGCGTCACCGAGCACTCCGCCGGGCTCGTCTACCTCAACCAGTCGGGCGCGCTCAACGAGGCGATATCCGACTACTTCGGCAACGCCATGGAGACCGCAGACAAGGGAGTCGCGATGAGCGACCCGAAGTCCGGCCTCATCGGGGAGTACCTCTGCAACGGCACGAAGCCGCTGGAGGAGTGCGCCCTGCGCGACCTGAACGACGGGCGCAACGCGCAGAAGGACTACGAGCCCATCACGCTCGACATCGACAACGGCGGGGTGCACTACAACTCCACCATCGTCGGCGGCGCGCTGTGGGACATCCGCAAGAACCTCGACACCGAGCTGGCGGACCGCATCATCTACCGCTCCGCGCAGAACTACCTCACGCCGCTGTCCGGCTTTACCGACATGCGCAATGCGGTGACCCTGGCCGCCAAGTCCCTGAAGGTCTCCAAGGCCGACCTCGCCACCATCGGCAAGGCCTTCGACGACCACGGCATCGAGGCCGGCTGGGAGCGCAAGGGCGGCACGCACGACGGCACCACCATCGGCGCCGACGTCCTGCCCGCCTACGAGCTCTACAGCGGAGTCGACGAGCAGGCGGCCCAGATCAACGGCGACGTCTATGCGATCAGCCACGGCGACGCCATCGCCTGGGACCAGGGCAGCGCCGCCTTCGGCATCACCGTGGGCCGTTTCGGCAAGAAGCCGGTGCACGAGGTGGCCCAGAAGGACGCCTATCTGCTCGACCCCTCCCTGGACGACGACCGCATCGTCTTCACCCGGATCACCGCCGACGGCATCGGCATCTACCGGACCGGCTCGAAGGGCCAGGGCGCGATCAAGAAGCTGGTCGACCTGCCGGGCGCGGACGAGACCGAGCCGGTGACCGACAACGGCGCGCTCGCCTACATCAGCACCACCCCCGACGGCGAGCAGGACGTCATGCTCCGCAAGGCCGACGGAACGACGGTCAACGTGACCCCGGAGGCCGGCACCAAGGCCGCCCGGCTCGCGATGAAGCACGGCAGGATCGCCTGGGCCGGAGTCGACGGCACCTGGGTCACCGTCTACGACATCGCCAAGGGCACCACGCAGACCAAGCGCATCTCCGGCTTCCTCTTCAACTACGTCTCGGACATCCAGATCACCTCGGACCGGGTGTTCTGGCGGGAGACGAACGGCTTCCTGGTTCCGTCCTCGAAGTTCGCGTCGGCTCCGCTCGACGACCTGTCCAAGGCAGCGACGCTGCGGTACCCGTCGAGCACCTACCTCGCCCAGTTCTCGGTCAACGACGAGTACTTCGCCTACTCCACGTACGACTTCTGGGGCGCGCTCGGCTCGTGGAGCGGACCGACCAAGGTGAAGGTCGCCAGGACCGCCGACGTGGTCGCGGGCATCGACAGCTTCAGCCGTGTCTCCTGCTCCTCCGGCTCCCAGCTGGCCCCGTCCCTCGGTGACGGCCAGCGCGTCGCCTGGCTGGACACGACCGCGGCGGCCACCGACGTGGTGACCCGGGGGACGTTCGCCGGCACCTGCGAGTAGCACCCGCCGCACCACCGCATCGAAGGCAGGGGTGCCCACCGGACTCGGATGGGTGCCCCGTCCTCGTCGATACAGAGATACAGAGATACAGAGATACAGAGATGCAGAGATACGGGGTGGGTCACTCCGTATCGACTTCTATGGTGGGGTGGACGCGGAGAAACGGGAGAGGGCCCATGACGGCACGGAGCACCGACGAGACACGGCTGGCCCTGGCGCTCAGTGCGACGCCGCCCTCCGACGCGCTGAGCGAGCAGATCCTGGACGCCGCCCGCGAGCAGTTCACGACCTTCGGGCTGCGCCGCTCCACGGTCGACGACGTCGCCAAGCGCGCCAGGGTCTCGCGGGTGACCGTGTACCGGCGGATCGGCAAC
Organism: Streptomyces sp. NPDC127117; assembly: GCF_042677325.1. Classification (NCBI taxonomy): domain Bacteria; kingdom Bacillati; phylum Actinomycetota; class Actinomycetes; order Kitasatosporales; family Streptomycetaceae; genus Streptomyces; species Streptomyces sp. NPDC127117. The sequence goes on along the minus strand of NZ_JBHXTM010000002.1, from coordinate 38,374 downwards.
AAGGACAGCCTCGTCTCCGCCTGTCTGCTGCGTGAGTACCGCCGCTTCGTCGTGGAGGTGGACGACGCCGTGGCCGCGCTGCCGACGACGGAGGACCGGCTCGTCGAGGGCTTCGCCGCCGTTCTCCGGCACATACGCGAACATCCGCTCATCGGCGGTCTGCTGAGGCTGGAGCCCGAGACGATGCTGCCGTTCCTGACCCTGGAGAGCGGACCTGCTTTCCTCGCCATCCGCGAGTACCTGGCCGACCGGCTGCGGGACGCCCGGCGCGCGGAGGGCCGGCCGGCGTGCGATCCGGCCCCGGTCGCCGAACTGATGGTGCGGATCACCGTCTCCTTCCTTCTCAACCCCGTCAGCTGTTTCGAGCTGGACGACGACACCCAGGTGCGGGAGTTCGCCCGCCGCTATCTGGTGCCGCTGCTCGCTGCCGGGTAGCGCCCCCGGCGCTGCCTTCCGTCTCGTCGGGCAGGGGCTCCAGGGGGCGGTTGCGGGCCCAGTGCGGTCCGAGGTCGTCGAGCCGCCAGCCGAAGGGGTACGAACGGGGCTGCGGGCGCGCGGGAAACCTGCGTGGCCGGGCCGGCAGCCCGCGGACACAGCGCGCGCGCAGGCGCAGGGCGGCCGACGCCGAGGCCCGCACCCACTGCGGCTGTGGCCGGAAGCCCAGCGCCGCCAGCAGCGGATCGTCCAGCAGCCCGAGCGCGAATCTCGCCACCAGGGGCCGCAACGGACGCGGGTACCAGCTCGCGATCACGCGGAACGTGGCGTTCGCGACCCGCCGGTTCGCCGGGTCGTACGCGAACATCCGCTCCTCGTAGGAGTCGAGGAGCCGCTCGAACCCCTCGTACGTGTCGGGCACGCCCTCGATGCCCATCATCGCCGCCGTCTTGCGGCCCGCCTCCACCAGGGCCTGGACCTCCTGGGTGCACAGGGGGCGCCAGCCGAACCGGTCGATCCAGCGCTTCGGCCCCACGACCGTGGTCGCGAGAACATAGCGGAAGTCGTCGTTCGGGATCTTGTACTTGCCGTGGATCCGGTTGAGGTGACGCGCGGCAGCGCGCCCGCGCTCCGAGTCGAAGCCGTCGGCGGCCATCTCGTACCCGATCAGCACCGTGTCGTCGTACCGCTTCTGCCCGGCCCGTTCGAACTCCTGGGTCCGGTCCAGGAGCAGGGAGATCCGGGGCACGCCGTAGTCCCGGAGAAAGGCGACACTCACCCCCTGCCGGTAGTCCCAGGGGAACTCGTACTGGGAGATCAGCCGAAGGATCTCGGCGTAGTCGCGCGCCGGATCCATCCGGCGTATCTCGTGCAGGCGGCTGTATCGGCCCATGGTGCGCCCTCCTGTCCGGGTACCGACTCCCTGCGGGGCCGCTCCTGTGGGTTGTCGCTGAGCGGCTGGCCAACTCGCTTTGCATGCAAGGGATGTGACGGACCATCCAGCTCGGGAGTCAAAGTTACAAATACTATCGACTTGTTTCATGAGTCCCGTCAACACCGTCGACGGCCGCGCATGCGGCGGGCTGCCGCGGGGGGCCGGTGCGCATGACTTCCCGGGCGCTCGCATACTGGGTCATACAGGGGACCGGGCGCCGAGCCGTGCGCCCGCCGACCGTCGGGAGCACCGTATGACCAGCGAACCGGCCAGGGGCGCCGAACCCGTACCGCCGCCGCCCGGCGGTGTGCTCTGGAGCCTCTCCGGCGATGTCCGGGCCCTGCTGATGCTGCCCGCCGCGCTCACCCTCCAGGTGGCCCATCCGGCGGTCGGCGCCGGGGTCGACGAACACTCCGTCTTCCGCACGGACCCCTGGGGGCGGGGCGAGAGGTCCCTGCGCTCGCTCCAGCTCTGGGTCTACGGGGGCGAGGCGGCGGCCGAGGAGGGGCGCAGACTGCGCGCCCTGCACCGCACCATCCAGGGCACCGACACCCGGGGGCGGCGCTACCACGCGCTGTCGCCAGCCAACTACGCGTGGGTGCACGCCACGGGCTTCCCGGTCTACCAGCACGCCGCCCGCTATCTCGTCCGGCCGCTCACCCCGGCACAGGAACGCGCCCTGTACCGGGAATGGCTCCAGGTCGGCCGGGTCCTCGGCATCCACGACCGGGACATGCCGCAGACGATTGAGGAGTTCTGGCCGTACTACCGGAAGGTGCTCGCCGACGAGATAGGGGCGACCGCGGTCGTCGAGGACCTGGTCGCCATCGACCGCCCCGTCCCGCCGCCGGACCGCGGACCGCTGCCGCTCAGGCTGCTGCTGAGGGCGCTGTGGCCGGTACTGTTCCCGCCGTTGGCCCGGTTCCGGCGCTTCGTCACCATCGGGCTGATGCCGCCCGACGCACGCGAGGCCATCGGGCTGGAGTGGACGGACCGGCAGGAGCGCAGACTGCGGCGCTTCAGCGGGGTGGTGCGGCGCGTGGTGCCCGTGCTCCCCGAGCGGCTGCGCTATCTCCCGTACGCGCGCAGGGCACGGGCGGCCCAGCGTGAGATCACGCGGAGGCCCGGCGCACCAGCTCGGTCGGTGTGATCACCGACTCCTGCTCGTCGCCACCGGCCTCGCCGTCGAGCCGGCTCATCAGCATCCGCACCATCAACCGGCCCATGCCCTCGACATCCTGACGGACCGTCGTCAGCGGCGGCTCGGTGACCTCGGCTATCGACACCATGTCGTCGAAGCCGACCAGGGCCACCTCGTCCGGCACGCTGCGACCGCGCTCGCGCAGCACCCGCAGGGCGCCCGAGGCCATCAGGTCGTTGGCGGCGAAGACCGCGTCCAGGCCGGGGTGGCGATCGAGCAGTTCTGCCATCGCCCGCGCACCGCCCTCGACGGTGAAGTCGCCCGCCACGACCAGCGTCGGATCATTTTCGGGCAGCACGTCGCGGTAGCCGTCCACCCGGTCCAGGGCCGAGGTCTGGTCGGGCGGTCCGGCGATGTGCGCGATCCGCCGCCGCCCCAGGGCGACGAGATGGCGTACGGCCGCGGCCGCGCCGCCCCGGTTGTCGCAGTCGACGTACGGGACGGCCAGTTCGGACGCGGCGCCCGGCAGGCCCGGACGGCCGCCGTACACGGTGGGCACCCGGAACCTGCGGATGATCGCGGGGAGTTCGTCGTCGGTGTGCAGCGAGAAGGCCAGCACGCCGTCCACGTGGCCACCGGCCAGATAGCGGGCGACCCGGTCGAAGTCCCCGCTTCCCTCCACCAGGAGCAGGACCAACTGGGAGTCGTGCGCCGTCAGTTCGCGGCTGATGCCACGGATCTGCTGGGAGAAGAACGGGTCGGAGAAGATCCGGAACTCCGGCTCGTCGATGATCACGGCGACCGCGCCGTTGCGCCGGGTGACCAGGGTCCGGGCCGCGTGGTTCGGTACGTAGCCGAGCTCCTCGACCGCCTTGCGCACCCGGTCCGCCAGCGGCTTGCGCACCCCGGCTCCTCCGTTCACCACCCGGGAGACCGTCGCCCGGGAGACCCCGGAACGGGTTGCCACCGCTTCCAGGGTGGGGCGGGCATCGTGGGCGGGGTCGTGGGACGGACCGGGCAAGGGACGCTCCTCGTACACGCGGAATCGGGCCAAAAACGGCCTGGGCCGGCCGGACAGCACCGACGCCATCAGCCTAACCGGCGCCGCCGGCCCGCCGCCGGGGGCACCGCCGCCCCACGTGGAGGAGGAGGGGCGACGGCGTCCGGACCCGGTCCGCGTACCGGTCAGCGGTGGTCGTGCACGGAGTTCGTCGCCGCGATCTTCTTCCAGGAGGCGGGCCGGGCCGGCTGCCCGGCGGCGTGCAGTGCGTGCGCGCCGGCCGCCGCCGGGGCCCCGGGCCGCTCCGCGCGGAACAGCCAGGCGTCGATGAGGGCGGCGAGCGGCTTGCCCGAGACCCGCTCCGCATACGTCACGAAGTCGCTCACGCTCGCGTTGCCGTGCGCGTGCTCGGCGGGCCAGCCCTTCAGCAGCGCGAAGAACGTCTCGTCGCCCAGCTCGTTGCGCAGCGCCTGGAGCGCCATCGCGCCCCGGTCGTAGACAGCCGCGTCGAACTGGTTGTCGGGGCCCGGGTCGCCCGGCTTCACCGTCCAGAAGGGGTCGTCGGCCGGGTGCAGGGCGTAGGTGTAGTCCGCCAGTTCCTGCGCGGTGCCCTCGCCCTCCTTCTCCGACCACAGCCACTGGCTGTAGCGGGCGAAGCCCTCGTTGATCCAGATGTCCTTCCAGCCCTTGAGGGACACACTGTCGCCGTACCACTGGTGCGCCAGCTCATGGACGACGACCGAGACATTGGCGCCGTTGGCGAACTGCTTCGGGCTGTAGAACGGCCTGGTCTGGGTCTCCAGGGCGAAGCCGCTCGTCACATTGGGGGAGTAGCCGCCGAGCGCGTCGAAGGGGTACGGCCCGAAGACGCCGGTCAGCCACTCGGCGACCTCGGCGGTCCGCTCGATGCTGGCGCGGGCCGCACCGGCGTTGGCGCCCAGGTCCTTGCTGTACGCGTTGACGACCGGCAGCCCGTCCGACGTGGTGTCCGTGGTGATGTCGAACTTCCCGACCGCCAGCGTCGTCAGATACGTCGCCTGCGGCTGCGCGGAGCGCCAGTTGAAGCGGGTCCAGCCGAGCCTCGAACTCTGCGACTGGAGCGTGCCGTTGCTGATCGCCTGGGTGCCGTCCGGGACGGAGACCGAGATGTCGTACGTCGCCTTGTCCAGCGGGTGGTCGTTGCCGGGGAACCACCACGCGGCCGACTCCGGCTCCTGGGCGGCCACCGCGCCGTCCGGGGTGCGGACCCAGGACGTCCAGCCGTTGATCTTCACCTCGGACGGCTTCCCGGCGTACCGCACGACCACCGAGACGGCCCTGCCCTTCGCCAGCGGGGCCGCCGGGGTGATCTCCAGCTCCTGCTCGCCGTTCCTCACATGGCCGGCCTTCTTGCCGTTGACCCGCACCTCGGAGACGTCCAGCCCGAAGTCCAGGTTGAACCGGGAGAGTTCCTGGGTGGTCGTGGCGAGGATGGTCGCCGTGCCCTCCAGCAGATCGGTCGCGGGCTGGTACTTCAGCCGCAGGTCGTAGTGGGACACGTCGTAGCCGCCGTTGCCACTGGCCGGGTAGTAGGGGTCGCCGATGCCCGGGGCGCCCACGGTGTCTTCGGCGGCCGAGGCCGGGATCGCCAGCAGCAGGGAGGCCGCGATCGCGCTCGGGACGATGAATCTGCGGTGCACGGAATGCTCCAAGTCGTCGGGGCGAATGATCTTTCGAACCGTCACGTCGACACTATTCAGCGACTGCCGCAACAGTCGTGTCCATGGCCGCAGCTGTCACACGATCGCCATTCGGCCGCCACCCAGGCCCGTCGGGTTTGCGCCGTGATCGTGCCATTCGTGTCGCTGATCGCCCTCTGTCGCGGTGGAGTTGACCGGGGTACCTTCCGCCCATGCCGATTCGTGCGCGAGGCCCCCGTTCGAGTTACCGATCGCTGGTCGTGGCGGCCGTCGCCGCCCTGATGGCCGTACTGCTCTCACCGGCGGGCGCCCAGGGCGCGAGCCCCGGGAAGGCCCGGCCACCGGAGAGCAGGCCCGTCTACTCGTACGGGGACGCCGTCCGCGAATCGGTCTGGGTCGACACCGGACTGGACGGCGACGGGGACGGGCGCTCCGACCGCGTCGCCGCCGACATCGTCCGGCCGCGCGAACCCGCCCGGCAGGGCCGGAAGATCCCCGTGATCATGGACGCCAGCCCGTACTACTCCTGCTGCGGGCGCGGCAACGAGAGCCAGCTCAAGACGTACGACGCCGACGGCCGGCCCGTACAGTTCCCGCTCCACTACGACAACTACTTCGTGCCGCGCGGATATGCCTTCGTCGCCGTCGATCTGGCCGGAACCAGCCGGTCCGACGGCTGTGTGGACGTCGGAGGCCGCTCGGACGTGCAGTCCGCCAAGGCCGTCATCGACTGGCTGAACGGCCGGGCCCGCGGCTACACCACCCGCACCGGCTCCGCCCGCGCCACGGCCGGCTGGTCCGACGGCCGCACCGGGATGATCGGCAAGAGCTACGACGGCACCGTCGCCAATGGCGTTGCGGCGACCGGCGTCGAAGGACTGCGGACCATCGTGCCGATCGGCGCCATCTCCTCCTGGTACGACTACTACTTCGCGCAGGGCGCACCCCTCTACGGCAGCGGCCCAGACTGGCTCTCCGGCTACGTGGAGAGCCCCGAGGCGCGCGACCGCTGCGCCGCCGTCCAGCAGCGGCTCGTCGACGGCGCCCCGCGCACCGGCGACTGGACGGGCCTGTGGACCGGGCGCGACTACGTGAAGGACGCCCGCAAGGTGCGCGCCAGCGTCTTCGCCGTACATGGCATGCAGGATCTCAACGTCCGTACCAAGCACCTCGGACAGTGGTGGGACGCGCTCGCGGACCGGGGTGTGGAGCGCAAGATCTGGCTCTCCCAGACCGGACACGTCGACCCGTTCGACTTCCGGCGCGCCGAATGGGTCGACACGCTGCACCGCTGGTTCGACCACTACCTGCTCGGCTACGACAACGGCATCGACCGTGAGCCGATGGCCGACATCGAACGCCACCCCGACCAGTGGTCCACCGACCGGGTCTGGCCGCCCCGTACCACCCACGCCACCACCGTGCGCCCCGGCACCGGGAGCGCGCCGGGCGTCGGCACCCTGGCCCTGAAGCCCGCCCGCCCCGGCGCCACCGAGACGTTCACCGACGATCCGGCGCAGAGCGAGACGCAGTGGGCCGCGGACCTGGACCGGACCACCGGAGCCAAGGCCGGCTTCCGCACCGCGCCGCTCACCACCGACCTGCGGCTCTCCGGCTCCTCCAGGGTCACCCTCACCGCCACCCCGACCACGACGACCGCCCATCTCTCCGCGGTCCTCGTGGACATCGGCCCCGACACCATCCGCGACTACGGCTCCTCCGGCGAGGGCATCACCACCCTCACCGAACGCAGCTGCTGGGGCGCGAGCACCGCGGGGGACAGCTCCTGCTTCAAGGAGACCGGGGCGAGCACCGCCACCGTCGACCGGACCGTGGTCAGCCGCGGCTGGGCCGACCTCGGCACCTACGCCGACGCGCGCAAGGGCCGCCCCCTCACTCCCGGCAGGGCCGTCACCCTCACCCTCGACCTGGCCGCCACCGACCATGTCGTCCCGGCCGGGCACCGCCTCGCCCTGATCGTCGCCGGCACCGACCGGGACCTCATCGACCCGCCGGACTCCACCCCCACCCTCACCCTCGATCTGGCCCGCACCTTCGCGAAGCTGCCCTTCGTCGGCGGCACCGGTGCCTTCGTCCGCGCCACCACGGGCTCCGCGGCCGTACCGGACGGCCCCGGGACCGCCGGTGTCCAGGGCGTCACGCCGCAGCGTCCGGCCGCCCGCGTCCCGGGCGGCGGCCACGCCTAGCGCCTCGTCGGGCCGCGGAACCCCGGGACCGGTGCGCGGGCCGGTACCGCTTGTTGGTCCCGGGAGGTGAGCGCTGCGTGTGGTACTGCCTACGGAGAGCGAAATCATTGCTTCCGTGAAAGGTGCCATCCGTGTCGCAGGACGAACAGAGAACGGGCGGCCGGGGTGAACTGTCGGTGACGGCGGACCTCCCCGGCGACCCGGCCCAGAACCGGCACCCCACGACGGACCGGGTGGTGTTCGGTGTCACCGCCGTCCTCACCCTCGCCTTCGTGGTCTGGGGAGCCACCGCCACCGACACGCTGGAGGACATTTCCAGTGCCATGCTCAACGGGCTGATCCACAACGGTGGTTGGGCCTTCATGCTCGCCGCGTCCGGCTTCGTGGTCTTCGCCCTCTGGCTCGCCGTCAGCCGCTACGGCAAGATCGCTCTCGGCCAGGAGGGCGAGGAGCCCGAGTTCCGGACCGTGTCCTGGGTCGCCATGATGTTCAGCGCCGGCATGGGCATCGGCCTGATGTTCTACGGAGTGAGCGAGCCGCTCGCGCACTTCACCAGCCCGCCGCCCGGCACCCACCCCGCCGACGCCTCCGAGGCGATGCAGACGGCGATGGCCACCACCCTCTTCCACTGGACGCTCCACCCCTGGGCGATCTACGCCGTGGTCGGTCTGGCCATCGCGTACAGCACCTTCCGGCGCCGCCGCAGGCAGACGATCAGCGCCGTCTTCGAACCGCTCATCGGAGCCAGGCACGCCCACGGCGGTCTCGGGCGGCTGATCGACATCCTCGCCATCTTCGCCACCCTCTTCGGCTCCGCCGCCTCCCTGGGCCTCGGCGCCCTCCAGATCGGCAGCGGCTTCCATGAACTGCACTGGAAGGAGGAGACCGGCACCGGACTGCTGGTGCTGATCATCGCCGTGCTGACCGTGGCCTTCGTCGCCTCGGCGATCTCCGGTGTGGAGAAGGGCATCCAGTGGCTCTCCAACACCAACATGGTGCTCGCCCTGGTCCTCGCCGTCTTCGTCTTCATCGCCGGGCCCACCATCATCGTGCTCGACCTGCTGCCCACCTCGATCGCCGCCTACTTCGGCAATCTGGCCCAGCTCGCCGGACGCACCGAGGCGACCGGCAAGGGCGACGTGGCCGAGTGGCTCGGCAACTGGACCGTCTTCTACTGGGCCTGGTGGATCTCCTGGACGCCCTTCGTCGGCATGTTCATCGCCCGGATCAGCCGCGGCCGCACGATCCGCCAGTTCATCGGCGGCGTCATCCTGGTGCCCAGCACCGTCAGCCTGGTGTGGTTCGCCATCTTCGGCGGTACGGCGATCAACCTCCAGGAGGCGGGCAAGCTCGGCAACGCCGTCACCCAGGAGGCACAGCTCTTCGGCGTGCTCCAGCAGTTCCCGATCGCCACGGCGATGAGCCTGGTGGTGATGATCCTGGTCGGCATCTTCTTCGTCTCGGGCGCCGACGCCGCCTCCATCGTGATGGGCACGCTCTCCCAGAAGGGCATCCTCGAACCAGCGAAGTGGGTCGTCATCTTCTGGGGCGTGGTCACCGGGGCGGTGGCCGCGATCATGCTGCTCATCGGCAACGGCAAGGGCGACGCGCTCGCCGGACTCCAGAACCTCACGATCCTGGTCGCCGCGCCGTTCACCGTCGTCATGATCGGCATGTGCGTGGCGCTGATGCGGGACCTGCGCCAGGACCCGCTGATCGTCCGGCGCGAATTCGGTGTGGAAGCCGTCGAATCCGCAGTGATCGAGGGGCACGCGAAGTACGCCGGTGACTTCGAGATCCGGATCGGTCCGGGCGGCAGCCAGGTCACCACCGGGCTCCACGAGGGCCACGGACCCGACCCCGGCCCGACCGGCCGGGCGACCCCGCCGCGCGACGGCTGAGGGCACCCGCCGCCCGGCCGGAACGCGACCGGCCGGGCGGTCCGGCCCCCCGGCGCCGATTAGGATCGACACCCTGATGACTGCCACCCTCGTCGCCAAGGACCTCGCCGCCGGACACGGCGACCGCACACTCTTCGCCGGACTCGACCTCGTCGTCGCGCCCGGTGATGTGATCGGTCTCGTCGGAGTCAACGGCGCCGGTAAATCTTCCCTGCTCCGGCTCCTCGCCGGACTCGACCGGCCGGAGGAGGGCGAGCTGCGGCTCTCCCCGCCCACCGCCACCGTCGGCCACCTCCCGCAGGAGCCGGAACGGCGGGCCGGAGAGACGGTGCGGGAATTCCTGGCCCGCCGCACCGGAGTCGCCGAGGCCCAGGCCGCGATGGACGCCGCCACACAGGGCCTCGTCGACGGGGCACCGGGTGCGGACGACGCGTACTCCGAGACACTGGAGCGCTGGCTGGCCCTCGGCGGCGCGGACCTGGACGAGCGTGCCGACGAGGTCGCCGCCGAGCTGGGACTGACCGTCGGCCTCGACCTGCCGATGACCGCGCTCTCCGGCGGTCAGGCCGCCCGCGCGGGTCTGGCCTCCCTGCTGCTCTCCCGCTACGACGTCTTCCTGCTCGACGAGCCCACCAACGACCTCGACCTGGACGGCCTGGAGCGGCTGGAACGCTACGTCTCCGGGCTCCGCGCGGGCACCGTGGTCATCAGCCACGACCGCGAATTCCTGATGCGCACGGTCACCAAGGTCCTCGAACTGGACCTCGCCCAGCAGCAGATCAATCTGTACGGCGGCGGCTACGCGGCCTATCTGGAGGAGCGTGAGCGCGCCCGCAGGCACGCCCGCGAGGAGTTCGAGGAGTACGCCGACAAGCGCTCCGCCCTCGAAGGGCGCGCCCAGATGCAGCGCTCCTGGATGGACAAGGGCGTCAGGAACGCCCGCCGCAAGGCCACCGACTCCGACAAGATCGGCCGCAAGCTCCGCAGCGAGTCGAGCGAGAAGCAGGCCGCGAAGGCCCGGCAGACCCAGCGCATGATCGAACGGCTCGATGTCGTCGAGGAACCGCGCAAGGAATGGGAACTGCGGATGGAGATCGCCGCGGCTCCCCGCTCCGGTTCGGTCGTGGCCACCCTGCGCGAAGCGCAGGCCGTACGCGGGGACTTCGCCTTCGGTCCGGCGTCGCTGCAGATCGACTGGGCGGACCGGGTCGCCATCACCGGCGCCAACGGAGCGGGCAAGTCCACCCTGCTCGCCGCGCTGCTCGGCCGCCTCCCGCTGGACTCCGGCCATGCGACGCTCGGCTCGGGCGTGGTGGTCGGCGAGGTCGACCAGGCACGCAAGCTCTTCCACGGCCCGGAGTCGCTGCTGGAGGCGTTCTGCGCCGCCGTGCCCGACACCGAACCGGCCGAAGTGCGCACCCTGCTCGCCAAGTTCGGCCTCCGGGCCGACCATGTGATGCGCCCCGCCACGACCCTCTCCCCGGGCGAACGCACCCGGGCGGCGCTCGCCCTGCTCCAGGGCCGGGGCGTCAACCTCCTGGTGCTCGACGAGCCCACGAACCACCTCGATCTGCCCGCGATCGAGCAGCTGGAATCGGCGCTCGACTCGTACACCGGAACGCTGCTGCTGGTCACGCACGACCGGCGCATGCTGGAGGCGGTACGCACGACCAGGCGGGTCGAGGTGGCGGCGGGACGGGTCACGGAGCTCTGAGCCCCGCTCCGGGCCGTCGGCGGCGGCCCGGAGCCCGGCAGCTCGGACCATCCATCACCCCTTCTGGTATCCCAAAGGGGTCGCACTTCCCGATTCTGTACCTTCGGCAGCCGGGGCGTTCGCCGCAATACGTGCATACCGCTCGGCGGTGGCGGAATTTGGTATGCCAAGTGCTAGTGTCGGCTCCGCCAAGGACCGCCGTCCGGCCGGAACGGCCCCGACACCGCATCCGCAGGAGGCCCCTGTGCGTACCCGCTGGCGCGCCACCCACATCCTCGCCCACCGCGACGGCGGCCACGCGTTGCTGCGCGACGGCGAGATCGTGTGGGACGGAGACAGGATCGCGTACGTCGGCACGCGCTACGACGGACCGGTGGACGCGGAGCTGGACCTCGGCGAGGCGCTGGTGATGCCGGGGCTGATCGACCTGGACGCCCTCACCGACATCGACCATCTCGTCCTGGACTCCTGGGCGCCGCCGGAGACCGGCGGCGGACTCCTCTGGTCGCGGGAGCACTTCACCGACCGGCGGCACGACGTCTTCACACCGGCGGAACGGGCCACCGTACGCGAGTACGCGCTCGTCCAGCTCGCACTGCACGGCATCACCACCTACATGCCCATCGCTTCGGAGATCCACAGCGCCTGGGCGGAGCCGTACGACGAACTCGTCGACATGGCACGGACGTCCAGGCGGATCGGCCTGCGGGGCTATCTGGGGCCGCCTACCGCTCCGGCGTCAACGTGACCCTGCCCGACGGCAGCCGGGGCGTCGAGTTCGACGAGGACCTCGGCCGCGACGGGCTCCGGGACGCCGAACGCTTCCTCGATCACACGGCCGCACTGGCCGACCCGCTGGTCAACGGCGTGCTGCTGCCGTGCCGCATCGAGACGCTCACCGAGGCGCTCATGCGGGAGACCGCCGCGATCGCGCGCCGCCGCGACGTCCTCGTACGGCTCCACTGCCTCCAGGGCCTGCACGAACGGAACCTGGTGCGGGAGCTGCACGGCACCACCCCCTTGCGGCTGCTCGAACGCACCGGGCTGCTGGACACCCGGCTCCTCGTCCCGCACGGAATCGTGATCGACCGGCCCCCGTGGTGCACGGCGAGGACCGCGGCGACCTGGCGACGCTCGCGGCGGCGGACGTCTCGGTCATCCACTGCCCGCAGACCTCACTGCGCTACGGCCAGGTGCTGCACTCCTTCGACGCCCACCGACGGGCCGGCGTCAACCTCTGCCTGGGCACCGACTCCTTCCCGCCGGACCTGATCCGGGGCATGGACCTCGGCGTCCACCTCGCCAAGGTCGTCGACGGGCGCCCGGACGCGGCACCGGCCGAACGCTACGTAGAGGCGGCCACCCTCGGCGGCGCCCGCGCACTGGGCCGCACCGACCTCGGACGGCTGGAACCGGGCGCACAGGCGGACCTGGTCGCGTTCCGGCTCGACGACATCCGCGACGGCGTCCAGGACGACCCACGGCCGGCAGCACCAGACGGCGCAGGTGCTCCAGCGGATCCGCGCTGAACGGCACGAATCCGGAGGCCGCGAAGACGGGCATGGCGATGGCGAAGGCCAGCACCAGCACGATCCCGAGCCAGAAGGAGGGCACCGACATGCCGAGCAGGGCGATGCCGTTGGCCAGCCACTCCTCCGGCTCGCCGCGCCGCACGGCCGCCAGCACCCCGGCGCCGATGCCGACGACCACGGCCATCAGCAGGGACAGCGCGGCCAGTTCGAGGGTGATCGGCAGTGCCTGGGTGATGGAGTCCAGCACCGGGAGTCCGGTACGGGCCGAGGTGCCGAAGTCTCCGGTGGCCGCGTTGCTGACGTAACGCCAGTCCACTGCACCGCGATGTTGTCGTTGAGCCCGTACTCCTCGCGGATCGCGGCCAGGACCTCCGGGGAGGTCTGCTCGCCGGCGAGGGCCTGGGCGGTGTCGCCGGGCATCGCGCGGACCCCGAAGAACACGGTGATGCTCACCAGGACCATGGTCACCAGCGACATGCCGATCCGGCGGCTCACGTACGACGTGAGCAGTCTGCGCAGGAGTTTCACCGGCTCCCCTTCGTGTAGCCGGCTTCCTTGGCCTTGATCAGGCCGTCACCGGAGAGCTTGATCCCGCTCACGTCCTTCGAGGCGGAGACGTAGTTGATGTTGCGGTAGAGGTAGAGGACCCCGTGCTGCTTGTTGATCGCGGTGGTGAGCCTGCGGTAGATCTCGCGCCGTTCGGCGATGTCGGAGGTGCTGCGGCCCTCGACGATCAGCCGGTCGATCGTGGGGTCCGAGAGCTTGCCCTGGTTGTTGCTGCCCTTGGTGCCGACGAGGCTGTCGATGTTGCCCGCCGGGTCCGGCTGGCCGCCCCAGCCGCCGGTCCGCGCCTCGAAGTCGCCCGCGAGGGTGCGGGTGAGCCCGGTGGCGAACTCGGTGGGCCGCAGCCGGACGTCGAAGCCGGCGTCCGCCGCCATCGCCTGCACGACCTGCCCGAGCCTGCTGTCGTCCGGAGTCGTGTTGATCATCAGCTCCAGCGGCACCGGAGTCTTCACCCCGGCCTCCTTCAGCAGCCGCTCGGCCTTCGACACGTCCCGCTTCGGGCAGGTGAGCGGGGTGCTGAGCGGGGTTCCCGGCGGTACGGGCCCACAGGCCGGCTCGTACATGCCCTGGAAGACCAGCTTGTTGATGAGCGTGCGGTCCAGCGACAGGTCGAACGCCTCCCGCACCCGCACATCGCGCCCGAAGGGGTTGTCCACGGGGCTGGGGTCCTTGTCGATGCCGTGCGAGTTGCCGACGTTGAGGGTGAGGGCCATGTAGCCGAGCGACGGGGTGTTGAGGAGCTGGAGGTCCTTCTCACCCATGGAGTTGCGGACCTCGACGGGGCCCGTCTGGTCGCCGATCTGGACGTCGCCCGACCGGATGTTGGCCATCCGGATGTTGCCGTCGGTGATCGTCCTGTAGATGACGCGGTCGAGATGGACCTTGTCCGCGTCGTAGTACAGCGGGTCCTTCGTCAGCTCGATCCGGTCGCCGACGACCCGCTTGTCGTACCGGAACGGGCCGACGCATGACGGATGGGCGGCGAAGTTCCTGCCGTACTTCCTGAGCGCCTTCGGGGACATGATCAGCCCGGCCGTGTTGGCCAGCCGGCCCAGCAGCGGGACGTCGGGATGGCTCAGCGAGAGCCGCACGGTGTAGGGGCCGATCGCGGTGACCTCCTGCACGGAGTCGATCTCGGACGCGCGCCCGGATCCGCGCAGCTGCGGATGCCGGTCGAGCGAGGTCTTCACCGCCCGGGCGTCCAGGCGGGCGCCGTCACTGAACCTGGCGTCCTTGCGGACGGTGAAGGTGAAGGTCCGGCCGCCGTCGGTGATCTTCGGCATCGAGTCGGCGAGCTGCGGTACGAACTTGTTGTCCTGGTCCACGTCGTAGAGCTGTTCGCACATGGACGAGAACACGGTGCGGGCGACCAGGGTCGATGTCAGGCTCGGGTCCAGCATGTCGGGATCGGACTTCAGCCCGATGGTGACCGTGCCGCCATCGCGCACGGGGCGCAGATCGGTGAGCCGCGTCCGCGTGGTGGCCTCTTTGCCGGGGGGGAGAGAGAGCGAGCTGCACGCGGTGGTGATCGCCAGCAGCGCGGCCACCGAGACAGTGGCCGGGATTCGACGCACGGGAACAAGCCTCCTTCAGGACGGCAGGACGGCAGAAACGGCAGGGCGACCGGACGAGTGCCGGTGCGGGTGCACGTTGAGGCGCAAAGGTATACCAAGGGGGTGTGGCATCAATCGGCATATGTGATGCCGTTTGCTGCGCCGTAATGAAACACCCTGGATATAAGGGGCGGGGTGGCGCATGTGGTGTCGGGTTTTACGTTCACCTGAGACCAATTTGGTATACCGACAAGGTGTTCCGTCCGCATGCTGGATCGGTCGCGTGCGTACGTGGCGTCGACGGGGGAGGTGCGAGCGGGAGTCCCGGAAGGCGAATGCCCGGATCGCGCGGGCGGAATGGGGCACGCCCCGGTCGCGAGAGTGGGGGCGCCGCGAAGAGGGCGCCGGTTCGTGATCCGGGGTGTACTCACCGGACCCGTGATCCGGGGTGTACTCACCGGATCCGTGAAGAGAGGGGCGAGGAGGGGGCCGTCACAGGCTCACCCCTCCCCGCCCGGGCACCGCTACCGCTTCCTGCCGCCCTGGTTCGGGTCCGCCAGCCCGGCCCGTCGCAGCGCGTCCGCCATCGCGCTGTTCACCGGCGCCGGCGCCTGACGGGCGGAGCCGCCGCCACCGCCGCCACCGCGCCGGTCCCGGTCCTGGCCGCCCTGGCCCTGGCGCTGCCTCGGCGGCCGGCCGCCCTGGCCGCCGCGCTCACCGCGCTCGCGCCGCTGTCCGCCGCCCTGGGCGCCCGTGCCGGCCGCCGCCTCGTCGTCCAGCCGCAGCGTCAACGAGATCCGCTTCCGCGGCACATCGACATCCATGACCTTGACCTTCACGATGTCACCGGGCTTCACGACGTCCCTGGGGTCCTTCACGAACGTCCGGGACATCGCCGACACGTGCACCAGGCCGTCCTGATGCACACCGATGTCCACGAACGCGCCGAACGCCGCGACATTGGTGACGACACCCTCCAGCACCATGCCGGACGTCAGATCGCCGATCTTCTCGACGCCCTCCTTGAAGGTGGCCGTCTTGAAGGCGGGCCGCGGGTCGCGCCCCGGCTTCTCCAGCTCCTTCAGGATGTCGGTGACCGTCGGCAGACCGAACTTCTCGTCCACGAAGTCGTCGGCCCGCAGCGACCGCAGCACACCGGTGTTGCCGATCAACGACGCGACATCGCCGCCGGTCCGCTTCACCATCGACCGCACCACCGGATACGCCTCCGGGTGCACGCTCGACGCATCCAGCGGATCGTCGCCCCGGATGCGCAGGAAGCCCGCGCACTGCTCGTACGCCTTCGGACCCAGCCGCGCCACGTCCTTCAGCGCCCGGCGCGACCGGAAGGGTCCGTTCGCGTCACGGTGCGCGACGATGTTCTCGGCGAGCCCCGAGCCGATCCCCGAGACCCGCGAAAGCAGCGGCGCGGACGCGGTGTTGACGTCGACACCGACACCGTTCACACAGTCCTCGACGACCGCGTCCAGCGAGCGCGACAGCTTCACCTCGGACAGGTCGTGCTGGTACTGGCCGACCCCGATCGACTTCGGGTCGATCTTCACCAGCTCGGCGAGCGGGTCCTGCAGCCGCCGCGCGATCGAGACGGCCCCGCGCAACGACACGTCCATGTCGGGGAGTTCCTGCGAGGCGAAGGCCGAGGCCGAGTACACCGAGGCGCCGGCCTCGGAGACCATCACCTTGGTGAGCTTCAACTCCGGGTGCTTGTCGATGAGTTCACCGGCGAGCTTGTCGGTCTCCCGGGAGGCCGTGCCGTTGCCGATCGCGATCAGGTCGACGTCGTGCGCCTTCGCCAGCCGCTCCAGCGTGGCCAGCGACTGGTCCCACTTGTTCGCCGGGACGTGCGGGTGGATGACGTCCGTCGCGACGACCTTGCCGGTCGCGTCGACGACGGCGACCTTCACACCGGTACGGAAGCCGGGATCCAGTCCCAGCGTGGCGCGCGTCCCCGCCGGTGCGGCGAGCAGCAGATCGCGCAGGTTCGACGCGAAGACGCGTACCGCCTCGTCCTCCGCCGCGGTGCGCAGCCGCAGCCGCAGATCGATGCCCAGGTGCACCAGGATCCTGGTCCGCCAGGCCCAGCGCACGGTGTCGCCGAGCCACTTGTCGCCGGGGCGGCCGCGGTCGGCCACGCCGAAGCGCCGGGCGACCATGTTCTCGTACGTGGAGGGCCCGGGGATCGCGGAGGGCTCCTCCGGCTCCATGACCAGGTCGAGCACGTCCTCCTTCTCGCCCCGGAGCATCGCGAGGATCCGGTGCGAGGGCAGCGCGGTGAACGGCTCGGCAAAGTCGAAGTAGTCCGCGAACTTCGCGCCCGCCTCCTCCTTGCCGTCCCGCACCTTTGCGGCCAGCCGCCCGCGCGACCACATGCGCTCACGCAGCTCACCGATCAGATCGGCGTCCTCGGAGAACCGCTCGGTGAGGATGGCACGGGCCCCCTCCAGCGCGGCGGCGCCGTCCGCAACGCCCCTGTCGGCGTCGACGAAGGCCGCGGCAGCCGCGAGCGGCTCCACCGACGGGTCACCGAGCAGGCCGTCGGCGAGCGGTTCGAGCCCCGCCTCCCGGGCGATCTGCGCCTTCGTGCGCCGCTTGGGCTTGAACGGCAGATAGATGTCCTCCAGGCGCGCCTTGGTGTCGGCGGCCCGGATCTGCGCCTCCAGCGCCTCGTCCAGCTTGCCCTGCTCGCGCACCGAGTCGAGGATCGCCGTCCGACGGTCCTCCAGCTCCCGCAGATACCGCAGCCGCTCCTCCAACGTGCGCAGCTGCGCGTCGTCGAGCATCTCGGTCGCTTCCTTGCGGTAGCGCGCGATGAACGGCACGGTCGACCCGCCGTCGAGCAGCTCGACGGCCGCCTTCACCTGCCGTTCGCGTACGCCGAGCTCCTCGGCGATCCTGCCTTCGATGGACGTCGTCACGGTTCTACCGACTCGCCTTCTCGTACTGGCTCTACTGGCTGTGCTTGCCGGGGCGGGGCCCCTTGGCCTGCATTGTGCCGGGTGGCCGGGCGCCGTGTCGCCCGGCCACCCCCGGGGCCTCTCGTCCGGACCGGACCGGCCGGAGGATCAGTCCTTGCCCATCAGATCGGCGGGGAACGCGCCCGCCGACGCCGCCGTGAACAGGAACCCGCGCCCCAGCTCGGTCAGCCGCTCCACACCCTCCGCGCCCAGGTGCTCGTACGGGGCCGCGTCCATCCGGTCCGTGGCCTCCTCCAGCTCCGCCCGGAGCGCGACGCCCGCCTCCGTCAACTCGCCCTCGGCATCCAGGAGTCCGCGTCCGCGCAGCCGCTCGCTCGCCGCGTCCCAGTCCTCGCGCCGCCAGCCGCGAGTGGTGAGCACCCAGCGCGAGGACATCCCCTTGCCGGTCGCCGTGTGGCTGACCAGCGCCTCCAGCGGGTCGAGCCCGGCGGTCAGGAGCGCGGCGAGATGGCCGTCGCCGCGGTGCTCCCGCAGCAGCGTGCCGGCGTGCCAGTACGCCAGATGCGGCTCCTCGGGCACCGGGAGATCGGCGTGGGCGGCGTACAGCGGCCGGGCGTGTCGGGTGCACCCCTCGGCTGCGCGCAGCGCCAGTCCGGCCGCCTCGGCCAGTTCCGGGGAGGCTATGACCTCCTCGCCCAGCAGCCGCCGCAGGGTGGTGTCGGCGGCGCGCAGCCGGGCGTCCAGCACCGCCTGCGGCGCGGCGACGGACCACACGGCGGGCAGATGCCGGGCGACGAGGTCGTGGTTGAAGTTGTAGAACGCGGCGGTGACGGTGCCTGGTCCGACAGCACCCATCGCCGCCGAACGCGCGGCGAAATAGGCGGCGTTGGGGTCGTCGATGCCGAGCTCCCCGAGTTCCTTGCCGAGGTCGGGGGAGAAGTAGACCGTCGAGTGCAGCGGGTTGATGGCGTTGTGGCAGCGGCGTCCGGCGCGCGGCGGCAGAATACTCATGCAGGCACATTACCGACTGGTCGGTACGCCGGGTAGCCCCGGGGCGGCGCCGGAATCGCCGGGGTCTCGCGATGGCAGAAAAGGTGGGTTCTTCGTCATTGCGGCCACGCTCCGGGCCGACCAGGATCGTGGCCATGACGCAGCGATCCGTACTCGTCGTCCTCTACGACGGCGTCCAGAGCCTCGATGTCACCGGGCCGGTGGAGGTCTTCGCCGGGGCCTCCCGGTTTCCCGGGGCCGGTTACGGACTGCGCACCGCCTCGCTCGACGGCGCCCCGGTCCGCACCTGCAGCGGCCTCGTCCTCGTCCCGGACAGCAGCCTCGCCGACGCCGAACCGCCCCACACCCTCCTCGTCCCCGGCGGTGAGGGCACCCGCGACCCCGACCCGGCGCTCGTCGACTGGCTGCGCGAGCACGCCCCGCACGCCGAACGGCTCGTCTCCGTCTGCACCGGCGCACTGCTGCTGGCCGGGGCCGGACTGCTGGACGGACACCGGGTGACCACGCACTGGACGGTCTGCGAGCACCTCGCCCGCAACCACCCGGCCGTCGAGGTCGACCCGGACCCGATCTTCGTACGCGACGGCAGGCTGGCCACCTCCGCCGGAGTCACCGCCGGAATCGACCTGGCCCTCGCACTCGTGGAGGAGGACCACGGCAGGGGCATCGCGCTCACCGTCGCCCGGCACCTCGTGGTCTTTCTGCGCAGGCCCGGCAACCAGGCACAGTTCAGCGCCCAGCTCGCCGCCCAGACCGCCCGGCGCGAACCGCTGCGCGAGGTGCAGCACTGGATCAGCGAGAACCCCGGCGAGGATCTCTGCGTCGAGGCGCTCGCCGCCCGCGCCCGCCTCTCGCCCCGGCATTTCGCCCGCGCCTTCCAGGCCGAGACGGGCCTCACGCCCGGCCGCTACGTCGACCGCGTACGCCTGGAACAGGCCCGCAGGCTGCTGGAGGACACCACAGACGGCGTCACCGGCATCTCACGCGCCTGTGGCTACGGCACCCCGGAGGCCATGCGCCGCGCGTTCATCAAGGCCCTGGGCACCGCCCCAGCCGAATACCGCCGCCGCTTCCGCCCCCACCCCGCAGCCGGCTGACCGCCACCCCGCAGCCGGCGAACCGCGACCCGTCACCCGTCATCCGTCACCTGTCATCCATCGACCTGCGGCCGAGGACCGCGAACCCGTCGTCGGCCGACCACTGACCCGCACCATCGACCGTCGGCCGGTTCCACGTGCTGCTTGTCCGCACCATCGACCGCCGGCCGGTTCCACGTGCTGCTTGTCCGCACCATCGACCGCCGGCCGGTTCCACGTGCTGCTTGTCCGCACCATCGACCGCCGGCCGGTACCGCCTGCCGCTTGCCCACACCACCGACCGCCGACCCGCCACCGTTCGGCCGCGAAAGGGAACCCATGCAGATCGCCATCGTCCTCTTCGACCGTTTCACCGCACTCGACGCGGTCGGCCCGTACGAGATGCTCACCCGTACCCCCGGCGCCGAGACCGTGTTCGTCGCCGAGCGGACCGGCCCCGTGCGCAATGACACCGACAGCCTCACGCTCGTCGCCGACCGGACCTTCGCCGACGTACCGGCACCGGACGTGGTGGTCGTGCCCGGAGGGCCCGGTCAGCGCGACCAGATGGAGAACGAGGCGCTGCTCGGCTGGCTGCGCGCCGCCGATGCCACCAGCACCTGGACCACCTCCGTCTGCACCGGCTCGCTGCTGCTCGCCGCGGCGGGACTGCTGACGGGGCGGCGGGCCACCTCGCACTGGCTCATGCTGGACGTCCTGGAGGGGTTCGGCGCCGAGCCGACCGGTGAGCGTGTCGTCATCGACGGCAAGTACGTCACCGCGGCCGGCGTCTCCTCCGGCATCGACATGGGGCTCACCCTGGCCGGCCGGATCGCCGGCGACGAGCACGCCCAGGCCGTACAGCTGCTGACCGAGTACGACCCGCAGCCGCCGTACGACGCGGGCTCGCCGGAGAAGGCCCCGGCGGCCATGGTCGAGAAGTTCCGTGCCCAGCGCCACTACCTCCTCCAGTAGGGCGCAGGCCGTCAGGGCCCGGTCGTCCAGGTGAATTCCGGCGCGCGCCGCTCCAGGAAGGCGGCGACACCCTCGGCGGTGTCGCCGCTGCTGCGCGCCTGCCGAGCCCAGTACGCGTCCCGGTCCTCGCGCCCGTCGGCGAACTCCTTCGCCGCCGCCTGTGTCAGCTGCGAGCGGGCCGTCAGGGTCCGCGCGTACTCCTCCACCCGCTTGTCCAGCTCGCCGGCCGGCAGCACCTCGTCGACCAGGCCGGTGCGCAGCGCCCGCCGGGTGTCGATCAGCTCGCCGGAGAACAACAGATGCTTCGCCGTGGCCGGGCCGGTCAGTGCCACCAGCCGCCGCGTCGACGACGCCGCGTACACGATGCCGAGCTTGGCCGGGGTGACACCGAAGGACGCGCCCTCCTCGGCGAACCGCAGGTCGCAGGCGGCCGCCAACTGGTTGCCGCCGCCCACGCAGTACCCCCGGATCGCCGCGAGCGTCGGCCGGGGGAACGCGGCCAGCGCCTCCTCGGCCGCCACCGCGAGCGCCTGTGGATCACCCTCAGGATCCCGCAGCGAGGAGATGTCCGCGCCTGCGCAGAAGGTGTCCCCGGCGCCGGTCAGCACCAGCACCCGGACCCCGGGGTCGGCCGCCAGCCGATCCAGCAGACCCGGCAGCGAGCTCCACATCGCGGCGGTCATCGCGTTGCGCTTGGCGGGATTACTGATCACGACGGTGGCGACGCCGTCCGCGACGGTGTGCTCAAGCCCGGGTTCCGTACGGTCCATGTGCCGGATGCTATCCGTACGGTTCGAACCTATGATCAAGAAGGGGTCCGGGACCAGGTACGCACCGTGAGGAGCTTCCCGTGGCAGATCCCGCAACCGAGGGCAGGAGACTGAGCCGCAGTTTCGGCTGGCTCGCCCTGCTCGGCACCCTGCTCGTCGTGGCCGGTCTGGTCGGTCTCGTCTACACCGGCGTCGCGACGCTGACCTCGATGCTCCTGTTCGGCTGGCTGCTGCTGATCGGCGGCATCGTCGGACTGCTGCACGCCATCGACTCCCGCGGCAGCGACTACTTCTGGCTGGGTGTCGTGGTGGCCGCGCTGAACATCGCCGCCGGGATCGTCGTCATCCGCCACCCGCACGGCACCGCCGAGGCGCTGACCATGTTCGCCGCGCTGCTCTTCCTGACCGGCGGGGTGTTCCGCCTGGTGGGCAGCGTCGTGGTGCGCGGCCCGCAGTTCGGCTGGACGTTGCTGCAAGGAGCCTTCGGCCTGCTGCTGGGGCTGCTGGTGCTCTTCGACTGGCCGCACAGCAGCCTCTACGTACTGGGGCTCTTCTTCTCGCTGGCGCTGCTCTTCGACGGGCTCGGCCTGATCGCGATGGGAGTGGGCGGCCGCCGCATCGTCTCGATGGTCTCGGAACAGAGGGTGACCGACGAACTGCCCGACCCGTCACCGGGAAATGAGCAGAAACGGTCCAAAGGCTGACTCATTGGTGCTCTGTCCGGTCGAAATTCGCCGATAGGGGGCGACTTGAGTCACTGTCCCGGCCCGGGCCGACTACGCCCCGCACTCTGTACTCGACGTGCAGTCACCACCGAGTGGAGAGCGGGTACCGGACTATGGAGAGCCGCGGGAGTGTCCCTGCCCGGCCCGTCCCGTACGAGGGAGTCTGGCGGTTCACCGCTCCGGCCGTGGACGTATCGGTACCGCAGGCCCGGCACGCGGTGCGCGATCTGCTGAAGCGCCAGGGCGTGCCGCTGGACGACGACGTCGCCGAGGGGCTGTTGCTCATCGTTTCCGAGCTGGTCACCAACGCGGTGAAACACGCCGCGCTGCTCTCGCCGGAGCTGGCCGTCGAGGTGGCCGTCGGCGAGGAGTGGATCAGGGTGTCCGTCGAGGACAACCACCCCTACCGGCCGACGGCCCTGGAGACGGACTACGCGCAGACCGGCGGACGCGGTCTGCTGCTGGTCCGGGAGATCACCCGGGAAGCGGGCGGCGCCTGCGATGTGGAGCACACCGCAGGCGGCGGAAAGATCATCTGGGCGGCGCTGCCGCTGAAACCCCGGCCCTGACCGCCCGCGCCCGGTGCCGTCCGTCCCTCACCAGCCGGCGGACGGCCCGGTCAGCTCCCGGATCGCCGGACGCGCGGCGTCCAGCACCGTCATGAACCAGGCCGAGAACGGCGAGCGGGCGTGCCGCTCGGCAAGCTCCTCGGCCGTCACGAACGCGGTCTCACCGACCTCCTCCGGATCCGGGTCCAGCCGGTCCTGCGCCATTCCCACGAAGAGGTGGTTGAATTCCTGCTCCACCAGGCCCGAGGCCGGGTCCGGGTGGTTGTAGCGGACCGTGCCCGCCTCGGCCAGCAGCGAGGGCGAGACGCCGAGCTCCTCGTACGTACGCCGGGCGGCGGCGGCGAAGGGCGCCTCACCGGGGTAGGGGTGGCCGCAGCAGGTGTTCGACCAGACACCGGGGGAGTGGTACTTGCCGAGCGCGCGGCGCTGGAGCAGAAGTCTGCCCTGCTCGTCGAAGAGGAACACGGAGAAGGCGCGGTGCAGCTGACCGGGCGGCTGATGGGCGGCGAGCTTCTCCGCCGTACCGATGGTGGTGCCGTCCTCGTCGACCAGTTCGAGCATGATCACTTCTGCTGTGCCGTTCGACGAGCTGTGCGCCGCGGTGGCTGGTGTGGTCGGCATACCCATCCTTCGCTATGGTCCCGGCCCGGTGCGCCGGTCCCGTCGATTCCGGTCAAGTCTGCCGTACAAAAGCCGCTTGTCCGCACCTCGGGGTCTGGTATGTCCGGTCCCGCCCCGCCACGGGGCGCGGCGGGACCGGACGGTGTGTCAGACGCCGAAGGCGGCCGGGTAATGGATCGTGCCCTGCGGCACCGGCGCGGACTCGTCCAGCACCAGGGCCATCATCGCCTCGTCCGGGACGTCGAAGCCCGGCCGGATCCCGTAGCGCGACGCCGGTACGAAACCGAACCTCCGGTAGTACTCGGGATGACCGAGCACCAGGACGAGTGACTCGCCGCGCAGCCTTGCCGCGTCGAGCGCCGCCCGCACCGCGGCCTGCCCCGCACCCCGGCGCTGGTGTTCGGGGGCGGTCGCCACCGGGGCCAGCGCGAGCGCGGGCACGTCGCCGACCCGGCACCGGGTCAGCAGGGCGTACGCCGCGATGTCCCCGTCCGGGCCGTCCGTCACGACAAGGCCGAGGCCGGGCAGCCAGGCCGCCGGATCGGCGCGCAGCGCGTCGACGAGATCGGCCTCGTCCGGGGTCGGGAACGCCGCGGCGTTGACCGCGTGGACGGCCACCGCGTCCGCCGCCGTCTCCGGCCGGGTCGTCCAGCGGGAGTCGGCGGGGCGCAGCACATAGCCGGCGTAGCCGTACTCCGCGCCGTGTTCGCGCCGCATGGCCAGCTCCTCGCGGGTCGCGGCGAGCGCCCACTGCATCCCGGGGGTGGACGCGTCGGCGCTCTCCACACGTTCGGCGAGCGGGACGTAGCACTCGTCCCAGTCGCTGTCGGGCTGCACCAGCACCCCGAGGACGTGGTGGCCGGCCGCGACGGCCGCCGCGGTGTTGCCCGCCACGGGACGCATCGACGTCTCCTGTTCCCAGAAGGCGCGCGCCTCGGCCGTCGGCGCGTCCGTCGTCCAGACGCACTCGGTGACGACGAGGGAGCCGCCCGGCGCGAGCAGCCGCCTCCAGTCACGCAGCGCGGTGTCGAAACCGATGATGTACGCCGACCCCTCGGCCCAGACGAGGTCGAAGGACCCGTCGGGGAAATCGGGGCCGGTCAGCTCTGCCATGTCGGCCCGGACCGTACGGATGCGGTCGCCGAGCCCGCGGGCCCCGGCCGCCTCGCGCAGTTCGTCGAGGAACGGCCGGTGGAGGTCGACGGCGGTCACCTCGGCACCCGCCTCGGCGGCCAGGAGCAGCGCGGCGCGGCCGGGCCCGCAGCCCAGATCCAGGACGCGCGGACGGCGCGGCAACGGGCCGGCGAACTCCAGCAGCCGCCGGGTGGTGGCATCGGAGCCGGGGCTCTGCCGGGGCAGGTTGTGGTGAAGGGAGAAGAACGCCTCGGTACGGACGGCGTGATCGTTGTCGGTCAACGTGGGAACCCTTGATTACGAGGGCTCCGGCCAACGGGCCGACCCGGTGGGAGTCGGGGCGCTAGCCGAGAACCCGGGAGATGAGGAAGGACCGGATGCTGCGCCGGGCAGGCGCCGTCGCGACGGTCATCAACCTCAGCTCCTCTCTCGCACATGGGGAGGTCGAACGCCTCTGCGATCACCTTACATGGCCCCCTCGGAGGGGGCCGGTCAGTGGCAGAGCCTGGCCTCGTGCTCGGCATGGCCGCTCGGCTCCAGCTGGAAGGTGCAGTGCTCCACGTCGAAGTGGACGCCGAGGCAGCCCTGCAGCTCATGGAGGAGCTTCTCGTGGCCGATCGAGTCGAGCATGTCCTGGCGCACCACCACATGGGCGGAGAGCACCGGCATCCCCGAGGTGATCGTCCAGGCGTGCAGGTCGTGCACGTCCAGCACCCCGGGCAGGGCGGTGATGTGGGCCCGCACCTCTCCCATGTGGACCCCCTTGGGCGCCGACTCCAGCAGCACGTTGAGCGTCTCCCTGAGCAGCTTCACGGTACGCGGGACGATCATCAGGCCGATGACCAGCGAGGCGATCGGGTCGGCGGCCTGCCAGCCGGTGGCCAGGATGATCCCCGCCGAGACCAGCACCGCGAACGAGCCGAGCGTGTCCGCGAGCACCTCCAGATAGGCGCCGCGCACATTGAGGCTGTCCTTCTGCCCGCGCATCAGCAGCGACAGCGAGACCATGTTGGCGGCCATGCCGACCAGGGCGAAGACGATCGTCAGCCCGCCCCTGGTCTCGGCCGGGGTGATGAAGCGCTCGACGGCCTCGAAGAGCAGGAAGCCGCCCACCCCGAGCAGCAGCAGACAGTTGGCCAGGGCGGCGAGGATCTCGGCGCGGGCGTAGCCGAAGGTGCGGTTCACCCCGGCCGGCCGGTTGGCGAAGTGGATCGCCAGCAGCGCCATGCCGAGGCCGAGGGCGTCGGTCGCCATGTGGGCCGCGTCGGCGATCAGCGCGAGCGAGTCGGCGAGCACCCCGCCGACGATCTCCACGACCATCACGGTGAGTGTGATGCCGAGCGCGATCCGCAGCCGTCCCCGGTACGCGGCGGCTGCCGTGCCGGTGGGCGGCGGCCCGCCGTGTGTGTGCCCGTGGTCGTGCCCTGCCCCCATGGGGAATGCCTCCCAGCCGTCTCTCGGACCCGGACGCGTTCGGCCCGGGCAATGCCAGTGAACTACGGGTGGGGGGTATCCGGCAACACGGCACTGAACACCGTTGTCATATGCTCTGACCTGCGGAAATGCTTGCAGGTCAGCGAGGGTCCTCCGGTTGGATCAGGCCGGATCCGAACGAGAGGCCCCAGGGGGCGCGGCGGGCCCGGCCGGGGTCGCGCGATCGCGTTTTGTCAGGCGAGGCGGCGATCGACGATGATGATCGCGGACGGCGTCGCATGATGCCGGTCCACCCCGAACAGAGCGCAAACGGTCAGTGAACTCGTGCTTCCGTTCATCCGATAGCCTCTGCCGACGTGCCGCCGGCCCGCATCCGGGCCGCGCTGTCGCGCGCCGACCCCGTCAGCACCAAGGAGTGAGTTCGTCTGTCGACCGCCATCCTCACCGGTGCACCGGTACCCGGGTCGTCGCTCGCGGACGACCTGCGGTCACTGGGCTTCGACGTACAGGTCGCCGCCGATGTGACCGAGGCCGCACGGCTGCTCTCGGCCGTACCCGCCGACCGCCGAGTCGCACTGGTCGATCCCCGTTTCGTCGGCCATGTCCACGCCCTCCGGCTCGGACTGACCGACCCGCGCTTCCCCGCCGCCACCGTGCCCGGCGCGCTCACCGCGCAGCCGGAGGCGCGCCCCGCGCTCGTCCGGGCCCTGGACACCACGGCCGAGGCCGTCGGCGCCGGCGTCCCCACGGGCACGCCCGCCGCACCGGTCACCGACCGCACCGTGCCGGGCCGCCTCGCCGTCACCATGGACGCCGAGGGCACCTCCGTACAGCGCCCCGAGCTGGGTTCGCTGGTCGCCGCCGTTCCGGTCGACGGGACCGCGCGCGCCGAGGCGGAGAGCGCCCTGGCCGCCGTCGACGACGAGGCGGTGCGGCTGCGCAGCGCGGTGAAGGCCCACGACGGCTTCTTCACCACGTTCTTCATCAGCCCGTACTCCCGCTACATCGCCCGCTGGTGCGCCCGCCGCGGCTTCACGCCGAACCAGGTGACCACCGCGTCCCTGCTGACGGCGCTGATAGCGGCCGGCAGCGCGGCGACCGGTACCCGCGGCGGCTACATCGCGGCCGGGGTGCTGCTGCTCCTCTCCTTCGTGCTGGACTGCACCGACGGGCAGCTCGCCCGTTACTCGCTGCAGTACTCGACGATGGGCGCCTGGCTGGACGCGACCTTCGACCGGGCCAAGGAGTACGCCTACTACGCGGGCCTCGCCCTCGGCGCCGCCCGCGGCGGCGACGACGTATGGGCGCTCGCCCTCGGCGCGATGGTGCTCCAGGCGTGCCGGCACGTCATCGACTTCTCGTTCAACGAGGCCAACCACGACGCGGTGGCCAATTCCAGCCCCACGGCGGCACTCTCCGACCGGCTCGACAGCGTCGGCTGGACCGTCTGGGTGCGCCGGATGATAGTGCTGCCGATCGGTGAGCGCTGGGCGATGATCGCGGTACTGACCGCGGTGACCACCCCCCGGATCGTCTTCTACGCGCTGCTCATCGGCTGCGCCTTCGCCGCCTGCTACACCACCGCCGGCCGGCTGCTGCGCTCGCTGACCCGCAAGGCCGAGCGCACCGACCGGGCCGCGCTGGCACTCGCCGAGCTGGCCGACTCCGGACCGGTCGCCCAGTTCGTCGCGGCCCGCGGCCCCCGGATCCCGGGCGCCTGGAGCGCCCCGGTGATCGCACTCGTCGGCGCCGGAGCACTGATCGCCGCCGCACTGCAGCAGCCCTTCGGCAGCAAGCAGATGATCTTCGCCGCGATTTTCTACGCGATCTGCTCCGGCGTGGCGGTGGCCCGCCCGCTCAAGGGCGCACTCGACTGGCTCGTACCCCCGATATTCAGGGCGGCCGAGTACTGCACCGTCCTGATCCTCGCGGCCCGCAGCGATGTCCCGGGAGCCCTTCCGGCGGCCTTCGGGCTGGTCTCGGCGGTCGCCTACCATCACTACGACACGGTGTACCGCATTCGCGGCGGCACCGGCGCGCCGCCCCAGTGGCTGGTACGCACGATCGGTGGGCACGAGGGCCGCACCCTGGTGGTGGCCGTACTCGCCGCCGTATTCACTCAGCATTCGGCTTTCACCGTGGCGCTGACCACCCTCGCGGTGGCGGTGGCACTGGTGGTGCTCGTGGAGTCCATCCGTTTCTGGGTGTCCTCCGGAGCACCCGCCGTTCACGACGAAGGAGAACCCGCATGATCGGCCTCGTACTGGCAGCCGGTGCAGGACGGCGTCTGCGCCCCTACACCGACACGCTTCCGAAGGCGCTCGTGCCTGTCGACGGCGAGAAGACGGTGCTGGACCTCACGCTGGCCAACTTCGCGGAGATAGGTCTCACCGAGGTCGCCGTCGTCGTCGGCTACCGCAAGGAAGCCGTGTACGACCGCAAGGCCGAGTTCGAGGCCAAGTACGGCGTGACCCTCACCCTGATCGACAACGACAAGGCCGAGGAGTGGAACAACGCCTACTCCCTGTGGTGTGCCCGCGAGGTACTCAAGCGCGGCGTCATCCTGGCCAACGGCGACACCGTCCACCCGGTCTCCGTCGAGAAGACCCTGCTCGCCGCCCGTGGCGACGGGCAGAGGATCATCCTCGCCCTCGACACGGTGAAGCAGCTCGCCGACGAGGAGATGAAGGTCATCACCGAGGACGGCAAGGGTGTGCGGCGCATCACCAAGCTGATGGACCCGGCCACCGCGACCGGTGAGTACATCGGCGTCACCCTGATCGAGCCCGAGGCCGCCGAGGAGCTCGCGGACGCCCTCAAGGCGACCTTCGAGCGCGACCCCGACCTCTACTACGAGGACGGCTACCAGGAGCTCGTGAACCGCGGCTTCACCATCGACGTGGCCCCCATCGGCGAAGTGACGTGGGTGGAGATCGACAACCACGACGACCTCGCGAAGGGCCGTGAGATCGCGTGCCAGTACTGACCCGGCTCATTCCGTCCCCGGTCGTCGTCGACATCCGTCGCGGCGCCCTGGACGATCTGGCCGGCCTCCTCGCCGACCAGCGGATCTCCGCCTCCGGCAAGCTCGCCGTCGCGATCAGCGACGGCTCGGGGCGTGCCCTGCGCGAGCGGCTGACGCCCGCGCTGCCCGGAGCCCACTGGTACCCCGTGACCGACGGCACCCTCGACTCGGCGGTCAAGCTGGCAGACGACATCAAGGGCAACCGGTACGACGCCGTGGTCGGCCTCGGCGGCGGCAAGATCGTCGACGTGGCGAAATACGCGGCGGCGCGGGTAGGGCTGCCCATGGTCGCGGTGGCGACGAACCTCGCCCACGACGGCCTCTGCTCGCCCGTCGCGACGCTCGACAACGACAACGGCCGGGGCTCCTACGGAGTACCCACCCCGATCGCCGTGGTCATCGACCTCGACATAGTCCGCCAGGCACCGGCCCGCTTCGTGCGCTCCGGCATCGGCGACGCGGTGTCCAACATCTCCTGCGTGGCCGACTGGGAGCTCGCCCACGAGGTCAACGGCGAGGAGATCGACGGACTCGCGGCGGCCATGGCCCGGCAGGCGGGCGAGGCCGTGCTGCGCCACCCCGGCCAGATCGGCGACGACGCCTTCCTCAAGGTGCTGGCCGAGGGCCTGGTGCTCACCGGCATCTCGATGTCCGTCGCCGGGGACTCCCGGCCGGCCTCCGGCGCCTGCCACGAGATCAACCACGCCTTCGATCTGCTGTACCCCAAGCGCGCGGCCAGCCATGGCGAGCAGGTCGGCCTCGGCGCCTGCTTCGCCATGCATCTGCGCGGCGCCCGGGAGGAGTCGCTGTACATGGCGGCCACCCTGCGCCGTCACGGGCTGCCGGTCGTGCCCGAAGAGATCGGTTTCACCGTCGACGAGTTCGTCCAGGCCGTCGACTACGCCCCGCAGACCCGTCCGGGGCGCTTCACGATCCTGGAACACCTCAACCTGTCCACCGACCAGATCAGGGACGCGTACGCCGACTATGCAAAAGCCATCCATAGCTGAACTCCGTCCGGTCGTGCACCCGCCGGGCGTGAAGGACCGGCGCAGTGGTGAGCACTGGGCGGGTCGGCTCTACATGCGCGAGATCTCGCTGCGCATCGACCGGCACCTGGTGAACACCAGGGTCACGCCCAACCAGCTGACCTATGTGATGACGGTCGCGGGCGTGCTCGCCGCACCGGCCCTGCTCGTGCCCGGCATTCCCGGCGCGCTGCTCGGAGTGCTCGCGGTCCAGCTCTACCTGCTGCTCGACTGCGTCGACGGCGAGGTGGCCCGCTGGAAGAAGCAGTTCTCGCTGGGCGGGGTCTACCTGGACCGGGTCGGCGCGTACCTCTGCGACGCGGCCGTGCTGGTCGGCTTCGGCCTGCGCGCCGCCGACCTGTGGGGCAGCGGACGGATCGACTGGCTCTGGGCCTTCCTCGGCACGCTCGCGGCTCTCGGCGCCATCCTGATCAAGGCCGAGACCGACCTCGTGGGCGTCGCGCGCCACCAGGGCGGGCTGCCGCCGGTCAAGGAGGCCGCTTCGGAACCGCGCTCGTCCGGAATGGCGTTCGCCCGCCGGGCCGCCGGTGCGCTCAAGTTCCACCGGCTCATCCTCGGGGTCGAGGCGTCACTGGTCATCCTGGCGGCGGCCGTCCTCGACGCGGTCCGTGACGACCTGTTCTTCAGCCGTCTCATGGTCGCGGTGCTGGCCGGTATCGCGCTGCTCCAGACGCTCCTGCACCTCGTGTCGATCCTGGCGTCGAGCAGGCTGAAGTGAGCACCCCCATGAAACTCGGCGCGGTCGTCATCACGATGGGCAACCGTCCTGACGAGCTCCGCGCTCTCCTCGATTCGGTCGCCGGGCAGGACGGCGACCGGATCGAGGTGGTGGTCGTCGGCAACGGCGCCCCCGTACCGGACGTCCCCGCGGGGGTGCGGACCGTCGAGCTGCCCGAGAACCTGGGCATCCCCGGCGGCCGCAACGTCGGGATCGAGGCCTTCGGCCCGTCCGGCGCCGACGTGGACGCCCTGCTCTTCCTCGACGACGACGGACTGCTGCCGCTCAGCGACACCGCCGAGCTGTGCCGGCAGGCCTTCGAGGCCGATCCCGGGCTGGGCATCATCAGCTTCCGCATCGCCGACCCGGACACCGGGGTCACACAGCGCCGCCACGTGCCCCGGCTGCGCGTGGCCGACCCGATGCGCTCCTCACGCGTGACGACCTTCCTGGGCGGCGCCAACGCCGTACGGACCAAGGTCATCGCAGAGGTGGGCCCGCTGCCCGGCCAGTTCTTCTACGCGCACGAGGAGACCGATCTCGCCTGGCGGGCACTGGACGCCGGCTGGATGATCGACTACCGCGCGGACATGGTCCTCAACCACCCGACGACCGCGCCCTCGCGGCACGCGGTGTACCACCGCATGGTGGCCCGTAACCGGGTCTGGCTGGCCCGTCGCAATCTGCCCGCGCCGCTGGTCCCCGTCTATCTCGGGGTGTGGCTGCTGCTGACCCTGGTCCGCAAGCCCTCGGGCCCGGCGCTGAAGGCCTGGCTCGG
This sequence comes from Streptomyces sp. NPDC127117, assembly GCF_042677325.1. NCBI lineage: Bacteria > Bacillati > Actinomycetota > Actinomycetes > Kitasatosporales > Streptomycetaceae > Streptomyces > Streptomyces sp. NPDC127117. The sequence goes on along the minus strand of NZ_JBHXTM010000002.1, from coordinate 6,893 downwards.
CGGCTTCCGGGAAGGCTGGGCGACGCCGTGCGGCACCCGCCGCCCGATGAAATGGCGGACGGTCTGGCGGCTGACCAGACTGGGCCGACCTCCCGTGATCTGAGAGGCTCACCTCTGAGAGCATGGGACGTACGTCTTCTTCACGGGACCTGTCCGCTCCGAGCCGCACCCGCGACTGGCTGCGCATCCTGAATACGAGAGTTTCATCTGGTGAGTGACACAACCCATGATGGTGCGGTCGCATTGAGTACCCCACCATCCGCCGACGACGGCCTGACCTCGGCCGCCCTGGCCGCCAAGTACGGCCTGACGGTGAGCGGCGCCCGGCCAGGGCTCTTCGAGTACATCCGGCAGCTCTGGGGCCGGCGCCACTTCATCATGGCGTTCTCCAGGGCGAAGCTGACCGCCCAGTACAGCCAGGCGAAGCTGGGCCAGCTCTGGCAGGTGGCCACACCGCTGCTCAACGCCCTGGTCTACTACTTGATCTTCGGGCTGATCCTGGGCACCAGGAAGGGAATGACCCAGGAGGTCTTCATCCCGTTCCTGGTGACCGGCGTCTTCGTCTTCACCTTCACCCAGAGTTCGGTGATGGCGGGCGTGCGGGCCATTTCCGGCAATCTGGGGCTGGTCCGGGCACTGCACTTCCCGCGTGCCTCGCTGCCGATCTCGTTCTCGCTCCAACAGCTCCAGCAGCTGCTGTTCTCGATGATCGTGCTCGCGGCCGTGGCGATCGCCTTCGGCAGCTACCCGAGCCTCTCCTGGCTGCTGATCGTCCCGGCGCTGGTCATGCAGTTCGTCTTCAACACCGGTCTGGCGCTGATCATGGCCAGGCTCGGCAGCAAGACCCCCGACCTCGCGCAGTTGATGCCGTTCGTCATGCGGACCTGGATGTACGCGTCGGGCGTCATGTTCTCCATCCCGGTGATGCTCAAGGACAAGCCGGACTGGATCGCCAACGTTCTGCAGTACAACCCGGCGGCCATCTACATGGACCTGGTCCGCTTCGCGCTGATCGACGGCTACGGCTCGGGCAACCTGCCGGCACACGTCTGGATCGTGGCGCTCGCCTGGGCGGTCCTGGTCGGCCTGGTGGGCTTCGTGTACTTCTGGAAGGCAGAGGAACGGTACGGCCGTGGCTGACGACAAGACACCGGGGCGCGTCCCCACCGTCATCGCCGATGATGTGCACATCGTGTACCGCGTCAACGGCGCCGGCGGCGGCAAGGGCAGCGCGACGGCGGCACTGAGCCGGATCATGCGCCGCGGCAAGGGAGAATCGCGCGGGGTGCGCAAGGTGCACGCCGTCCGCGGCGTCTCCTTCACCGCCTACCGGGGCGAGGCGATCGGCCTCATCGGCACCAACGGCTCCGGCAAGTCGACGCTGCTGCGGGCCATCGCCGGTCTGCTGCCGACCGAGCACGGCAAGGTCTACACCGACGGGCAGCCCTCGCTGCTCGGGGTGAACGCCGCGCTGATGAGCGATCTGACCGGTGAGCGCAACGTGGTGCTCGGCGGCCTCGCGATGGGCATGTCGCGTGAGGAGATCCGGGAGCGCTACCAGGGCATCGTCGACTTCTCCGGCATCAACGAGAAGGGTGACTTCATCACCCTGCCGATGCGTACGTACTCCTCCGGCATGGCCGCACGCCTGCGATTCTCCATCGCGGCCGCCAAGAACCATGACGTCCTCATGATCGACGAGGCGCTGGCGACCGGTGACCGCAAGTTCCAGATCCGTTCCGAGAAGCGCATCAGGGAGCTCCGCAAGGAGGCCGGCACCGTCTTCCTGGTCAGCCACAGCAACAAGTCCATCAGGGACACCTGCGACCGGGTGCTTTGGCTGGAAAAGGGCGAGCTGCTGATGGACGGCCCGACGGACGAGGTGCTCAAGGCGTACGAGCGCGAGACCGGAAAGTAGTGGTTCGTCCGGTCCTGTGTCACCGGGGCGGCCCCTGTCGGAACCTCCGGCGGGGGCCGCCCCGGCGTCCGGATCGTGGACCGCGGCCGGCGCTCTCCACGCCCGGCGGTATGCCGCGGGCAGGATCTCGTCCCGACGGATGACGTCAATCCCCTTGTGTGCGGGGAAGGTTGGCGGGGCGGACGGCGTTCGGGTAACGCGCCCAACACCCCGCCGTATGGATGAGCGTTGTACGACGTAAGCTGTACCGGTGCTGATTCGAGGCAAGTGGGGCGATAGTGCCTGGTTGTACGGCCCGTAGGCAGCGCTCCGCACTCGGCAGAGCGGGCGGCGTGTCCGGAATGGGATGTTTTGGGTCAGCAGTGTAGAACGGGAGATGTGACGGCAATGACGGAAAATCTCCAGCTCCGAGGTGCTCACGCCGTCCCAGCGCCGGGCGGTCCGTGGTGACCCGTACCCGGCAGGCGCACCCCGACGGCGCCGTCCCCAGCACCCTCGACAAGGCCGCGGACGAGAATTTCCCCGTAGCCCCCTTCTTCCTGCCCCGCGCCTGGCGCGACGACCTGATGGCCGTCTACGGCTACGCGCGCCTGGTCGACGACATCGGCGACGGTGATCTCGCCCCCGGTGGCGCCGACGCCCGCCACCTCGGCGTCGACCCCGCGCGGGCCGACGACCGGCTCGCCATGCTCGACGCCTTCGAGGCCGACCTCCACCGGGTCTTCGACACCTCCGGCGACGGCCCCCGCCACCCCCTGTTGCGCGCCCTGCTCCCCACCGTGCGGCGCTGCGCGCTCACCCCGGAACCCTTCCTCGGCCTCATCGAGGCGAACCGGCAGGACCAGAAGGTCCGCCGCTACGGGACGTACGAGGAACTCCTGGCCTACTGCGAGCTCTCCGCCAACCCCGTGGGCCGGCTGGTCCTGCAGATCACCGGCACCGCCAGCCCCGAACGCATCCGCCGCTCCGACGCCGTCTGTACCGCCCTGCAGATCGTCGAGCACCTCCAGGACGTCACCGAGGACCTCGGCCGCGACCGGATCTATCTGCCCGCCGAGGACATGGCCCGGTTCCATGTCACGGAGGCCGACCTGGCCGCCCCCTCTGGGGGCGCATCGGTGCGTTCACTGGTCGCGTACGAAGCAGAACGCGCTCGGGAATTGCTGAATGAAGGCACCCCCCTGGTGGGTAGCGTCCACGGCAGGCTCAAGCTGCTTCTCGCCGGATTCGTGGGAGGGGGGCGCGCCGCCCTCACCGCGATCGCGGCCGCCGGGTTCGACGTACTGCCCGGACCGCCCAAGCCCACCAAGCCCAGCCTGCTGCGCGAGGTGGGAGTTGTCTTGCGAAGAGCGCGTAGAGAGGGGTGAGCCGGACCGTGGAGGGACAGACGACATACATGTCGGCACCGGTACAGGCCGCATACAGTTACTGCGAGGCGGTCACCGGACAGCAGGCGCGTAACTTCGCGTACGGCATCAGGCTGCTGCCGGCCGAGAAGCGACAGGCCATGTCGGCGCTGTACGCCTTCTCCCGCAGAGTCGACGACATCGGCGACGGTGAGCTGGACGCGGACACCAAGCGGGCCCGCCTGGAGAGCACCCGTACCGTCCTGGACCGGATCCGGGACGGGGCGGTCGACGAGGACGACACCGACCCGGTGGCCGTCGCGCTCGCCGATGCCGCGCGCAGATTCCCGCTCCCGCTCGGCGGGCTCGACGAGCTCATCGACGGCGTGCTGATGGATGTGCGTGGTGCGACGTACGAGACCTGGGACGACCTCAAGGTCTACTGCCGCTGTGTCGCGGGTGCCATCGGCCGCCTCAGCCTCGGCGTCTTCGGCACGGAGCCCGGCGCCCCGGGTGCCGACCGGGCCGCGGAGTACGCCGACACGCTCGGACTCGCGCTCCAGCTGACCAACATCCTGCGCGACGTCCGCGAGGACGCCGGCAACGGGCGTACGTATCTGCCTGCCGACGACCTCGCCAAGTTCGGCTGCTCGGCCGGCTTCCACCGGGCCACACCGCCGCCCGGCGCCGACTTCGCGGGCCTCGTCCACTTCGAGGTGCGGCGCGCCCGCACGCTGTTCGCCGAGGGCTACCGGCTGCTGCCCATGCTGGACCGGCGCAGCGGCGCGTGTGTCGCGGCCATGGCGGGCATCTACCGGCGGTTGCTCGACCGGATCGAGCGCGACCCCGAGGCGGTGCTGCGCGGCCGGGTCTCGCTGCCGGGCCACGAGAAGGCGTACGTGGCGGTGCGCGGACTGTCGGGGCTCGACGCCCGGTACATTTCCCGGCGCACGACGCGGGGGCGTGTCTGATGCGCCGTGCGGAGTTCTCGCGCACCATGTGCAACACGGAGAACCGATCGGCCCGGCGGTCAACCCGCTGCGGCGCCGACGCGTCCCTGACTGAAGTGACCCGGCGAAAGGAGGACACATGACGGACGGCACCCCGCGCTCCTCCCGTGCGGTCGTGATCGGTGGCGGACTCGCCGGCATCACCTCGGCGCTGCGTCTCGCCGACGCCGGGCTTGACGTGACCCTGCTCGAAGGACGGCCCAGGCTCGGCGGCCTCGCGTTCTCCTTCCAGCGCGGCGAACTGACGGTCGACAACGGACAGCATGTCTATCTGCGTTGCTGCACCGCCTACCGCTGGTTCCTCGACCGCGTCGACGGGACGCGTCTGGCACCCCTGCAAAACCGTTTGGACGTGCCCGTTCTCGACGTCGGTCGCCCCTCGGGCCCCCGGCTGGGACGGCTGCGCCGCAACGCGCTGCCGGTGCCCTTCCATCTGGCCGCCGGACTGGCCGGCTACCCGCACCTCTCGCTCGCCGAGCGGGCCGGCGTCGGCCGCGCCGCCCTGGCACTCGGCCGCCTCGACCCCGACGACCCCGCGCTCGACGCCATCGACTTCGGCAGCTGGCTCGCCCGGCACGGCCAGTCGCCGCGCACCATCGAGGCCCTGTGGGACCTGGTCGGCGTCGCCACGCTCAACGCCACCGCGCCGAATTCCTCGCTGGCCCTGGCCGCGAAGGTCTTCAGGACCGGACTCCTCTCCGAGCCCGGCGCCGCCGACATCGGCTGGGCGAGCGTGCCCCTCGGCGAGGTGCACGACACGCTGGCCCGCAAGGCCCTCGACTCCGCCTCGGTCCGCACCGAGCTGCGCACGAAGGCCTCCGCCCTCACCCGTACGGAGGACGGCGGTTGGATCGTGGACACCGGCGGCGAACGGATCGAGGCGGACACCGTCGTCCTCGCCGTACCCCAGCGCGAGGCCCACGACCTGCTGCCCGAGGGCGCACTGGACGAACCCGGGCGGCTGCTCGACATCGGCACCTCGCCGATCCTCAACGTGCACGTCGTCTACGACCGCAAGGTGCTGCGCCGGCCGTTCTTCGCCGCGCTCGGCTCCCCGGTCCAGTGGGTCTTCGACCGCACCGACGCCTCGGGCCTCACCGGGCCGGGGCAGTACCTCGCCGTGTCCCAGTCCGCCGCCGACGAGGAGATCGACCTCCCCGTCGCCGAACTGCGCAGCCGCTACCTGCCCGAGCTGGAGCGGCTCCTTCCGGCCGCACGCGGGGCCGGCATCAGGGACTTCTTCGTGACCCGGGAGCGCACGGCGACCTTCGCCCCAGCCCCCGGCGTCGGCCGGCTGCGGCCCGGTGCCCGCACCCGTGCCCCCGGCCTCTGCCTGGCCGGTGCATGGACGGCCACCGGCTGGCCCGCGACGATGGAGGGCGCCGTACGCAGCGGCTTCAGCGCGGCCGACGCCGCCCTCCGGGCGCTCGGCCGGCCCCAGGAACATCCGCTGCAGGAGGCGGCATGAGCAGTACCACCGGAACAAGAGGAGAGTCAGTGACCCCGGCGAATCCGGCTTTCGACACCGTGGCCGACACGGACGTCACCGCGCTTCTGGAGCGCGGACGGGCCCTTTCCACGCCGGTGCTCCGGGCCGCCGTTGACCGGCTCGCACCGCCCATGGACACCGTCGCCGCCTACCACTTCGGCTGGATCGACGCCCAGGGACAGCCCGCCGACGGCGACGGGGGCAAGGCCGTCCGCCCCGCCCTCGCCCTGCTGTCCGCGGAGGCCGCCGGCGCCGCCGCCGAGGCCGGCGTCCCCGGCGCCGTGGCCGTCGAACTCGTGCACAACTTCTCGCTGCTGCACGACGACCTGATGGACGGCGACGAACAGCGCCGCCACCGCGACACCGTCTGGAAGGTGCACGGCCCCGCCCAGGCGATCCTGGTCGGCGACGCGCTCTTCGCCCTCGCCAACGAGGTCCTGCTGGAGCTCGGCACCGTGGAGGCGGGCCGCGCGACCCGCCGGCTGACCGCGGCCAGCCGCAAGCTCATCGACGGCCAGGCCCAGGACATCTCCTACGAGCACCGCGAGCGGGTCACCGTCGAGGAGTGCCTGGAGATGGAGGGCAACAAGACCGGCGCCCTGCTCGCCTGCGCCTGCTCCATCGGCGCGGTCCTCGGCGGTGCCGACGACCGGACCGCCGACACCCTGGAGGCGTACGGCTACCACCTCGGCCTCGCCTTCCAGGCCGTCGACGACCTGCTCGGCATCTGGGGCGACCCCGAGTCCACCGGCAAGCAGACCTGGAGCGACCTGCGCCAGCGCAAGAAGTCCCTGCCGGTCGTCGCCGCGCTCGCCGCGGGCGGCCCGGCATCGGAACGCCTGGGCGAACTGCTCGCCGCCGACGCCAAGAGCAGCGATTTCGACAGCTTCTCCGAAGAGGAGTTCGCCGCCCGTGCGGCACTCATCGAGGAGGCGGGCGGCCGCGAGTGGACCGCCCAGGAGGCCCGTCGACAGCACGCGGTCGCCATCGAGGCGCTGCACCGCATCGACATGCCGCAGACCGTGCGGGCGCAGCTCACAGCGCTCGCGGACTTCGTCGTCGTACGAAAGAGATGATCACTATCTGCTCCATATGAGTCGCAGTCGCCGGCCGGCGCCCTTGCCCGGGCG
>NZ_JBHXTM010000001.1:397488-444653 GCF_042677325.1 Streptomyces sp. NPDC127117 | reverse complement strand
GGGGGGGGGCGGCGGGGGGGGGGGCGCCTGTCGGGGCGGGGGGGGGCGCCCCGGCGGGGGGGGGGGGGCCGGGCCGGCCCCCCCCCCCCACTGCCGTGCGAGCGGAGGGGCGGGGTGCCGGAACGGGCGCGCCCCGCCCCTCTGTCGTGCGAGCGGAGGGGCGGGTGCCGGAACGGGCGCGCCCCGCCCCTCTGTCGTACAAGCGGGGGGGGGCGGGGTGCCGGACCCGGCGCGCCCCGCCCCACCGCCGTACGAACGGTCAGACCGTGACGCCGCCCTGGATCACCCGCAGGTCCGCCGCGTTGGCCTCGGTGACCTTCCAGAGCTCCTGCTGCCGGCCGTGCACATCGGCGACGGTCGCCGTGTGGTCGTCGAGCAGTCCGGCGGCCCGCTCGGCGAGCCGGGCCCCGAGGTGCCGGTCGTGGACCGAGATGCCCCACTCCGGGCGGTCGATGTCGGCGAGGAAGTACGCCATCTTCGGGTGCGAGATCAGGCTGATGATCGGCGTACCGCAGCCGAACGGGATCATCCCCGCGTGCCCGCGCATCCCGATGACCAGCTTGGTCCGGGCGTAGGTGTCCCGGATCGCGTCGTTGTCGAAGTCGTACATCGGGATCACCGGCAGCGCGATGCCGTGCTCGCGCCGCAGGTCGAAGGCGATCCGCTCGTCGTCCAGCGAGTGGGCGACGCACTGGACCTCGGCCCGGGTGCCCAGCTCCCGCACCGCGGTCGCCATCTCGGCCAGGAAGTGCCCGTAGTCGTGCCCGAAGCGGAGCCCCGAGCGGTCGTACGCGGCGTTGATCAGCACGGTGTCCTCGCGCCGCACCGGGTCCGCCCAGCCGTCCACCAGCTGTCTGGTGACCGTCGTCGGGCAGGGCTGGAAGCGCACCCTGTCGTGGAGCGAGGCGGGCAGCAGTTCCCGGACCTTCTCGATGGAGCCGTGGTTGCGCAGCCCGAAGAACGAGGCCCGTTCGACGAGCCGCCGCAGGCTGGAGAGGAACCTTTCCCGCCCGTGCCCGTACGCCTGGCCGTCGAAGGCGTTGAAGCCGACCGCGTAGACCATGACGGGTACGTCGATCCGGTCGAGCAGTTCGTCCGGGACGTTCCACTGCCAGCCACTGTTGCCGTTGGGCGCGGTGTCCGGGATGAAGAGGCCGCCGCCGCCGATGACCAGGCCCCGGCGTTCGTTGACCCGTTCCAGCGCGGCCTCGTCGAAGAGCCGGTGGGCGTGGATCGAGTGCCACCGCTGCGGGCCGGTGTCCCGGCCGAAGGCCAGCCGTACGCTCTCCGGCAGCAGCTTGTCCCCGGCGTTGCCCTGGCGCTCCATGTAGAAGGCGACATGGGCGAGCTGGCCGGCGGCGGGCCCCTCCACGGGCGGGGTCGGGCCGGTGGTGCGCTTGTGCATCAGCCGGTTGGCCCGGTGCGTGGGGTCGACCGCGAGGCCCTTGAGGGCGTACTCGGTCGCCGCGTCGTCGTCGCCGTGGATCCAGGCGATCTGGGCGAGGCGGGCGAAGGCGGTCGCGGCCCGGTTGGGCGACGCGGTGGCGAGCAGCAGCCGGGCGCGGGCCTCCTCGTAGCGGGAGACGCTCATCAGGGCGTGGCCGAACACCTCGTGCGGCCAGGACTCGTCGACGGGGATCCGGACCCGGCCCAGCAGATCGGCCGCCTCCTGGTACTCGCCCGCCGCGATGTGGGAGGCGGCGACCTTGCGGGCGTCCTCCGGGGAGCCGGTGCGCTCCACGTGCGGGGTGCCGTAGTGGACCAGCAGGTCGTGGTGCTTGGCACCGGGCAGCGCCAGGTACGCGGCGTGGAAATCGGCGTCGGACAGCTCGAATTCGTGCCAGCGGTCCTCGGCCTCGCGGTATCCGGCCTCGCCGCCCTGCCAGGGCTTGTGCCGCCCGGTGAAGTGCAGGATCGCGGTGGAGTCGGGGACCGGGAGGTCGCCGCTCAGCCGCCGCTTGACGAAGTTGTAGCGGGCGTCGAGCTGGACGAAGTCACCGTCGAGCACGGCGTTGAGGATGCCCTGGTCGTGTTTGTCGAGCTCGTACGTACCGGCCCGTCCGACCTCGTCGAGCCGCGCGCAGAACGCGTCGCTCAGATACTCGCGCTGGATGACCAGCAGTCCGCTGTTGAGCTTGTGCTGCCCGTAGAAGAACTGCGGTACGGCGGCCAGTCCGTCGCGCAGTTCGAGCAGTTCACCGAGATCGCCGAGGACGACCATGTCGGTGTCCAGGGTGATCACGGTGTCGTAGTCGCGGACCCGGAAGATGTCGAGGATGAAGTAGGCCTTGCGCACCAGGTAGTTGTCCTGGTCGCCCTTGGCGTACGAGTCGTAGTGCCCGGCGTCGACGCGGCGGAAGTCGACGCGCGGGTGCAGGGCCCGGATCTGTGCGACGGAGGCGGGGCGCAGTCCGTCGTGCAGGACGAGGAAGTCCTCGCAGACGTTCGGGTTGGACAGGGCCAGGCTGCGCAGCAGGGCGAGGAAGCCGGGCAGGTAGTTCTCGTCGACGAAGCTCGCGAAGGCGACCCGGCGCTTGCCGGTGAGCGGGTTCGCGGGCGCGGGCGACTCGGGGAGGACCGTCGCGGACGGGGTCGTGGCGGGCTTCGTCATCGCAGTCGGATCCTCATGTCGGTGACGCTCTGGGCGCGTTCCATGACCCACGCCTTTTCGCTGGTGTACTCGTGCACGGAGGTGATGGGCATCCGCATCGCGCCGGGCAGGCGGTAGGCGCCGCTCTCGTAGAAGTCGAAGCCGATCAGGTCGAGCCGGCTGCTGACGTCGAGGTGGTCGAGGAGCCAGAGCATGTTGAACCCGGTGGTGGGGATGGCCGGCCAGACGTCGGCGCCGACGCGGCCGATGTCGCGCAGCGGCCAGCGCAGCGACTCGTCGCCCAGGTACTGCTGGGCGCCGGGGACGAGGCGGTTGCGCAGGGAGTGCTTCCAGTCGCCGGAGACCCCGCCGAAGACCAGCCGGGTGTGCACCTTCTGGTCCCAGTTGAAGCCGTGCTTGTGGATGGTGGCGTGGATGTCGGTGCGCCGTCCGGTGGCCGCCGGGTCGATCCGGTACGAGTTGAACCGTACGACCAGGTCGTAGCCGTCGATCTCGGCGCCCATCGAACTGCTTCCGACGCGCTGGGAGTTGGCAATCAGGCAGATCGACCTGCCCGCGATCCGGTTGCGGAACTCGCCGACCGTGGTCCACTCGACGCCGCCGAAGGTGGGGTCCGCGACCGGGCCGCGCATCCGGCTCCGGCGCTGTTCGGCGTAGAGGCCGACGGTCCCGGTGAGCCCGGCCACGGCGGCGGGGTCCGTTCCGGCCGCCTCCATGGCCAGTTGGAGGTACTGGGAGGTGGCTTCCTGGAGTTCGGTGACCGGGGCCCCGGTGCGTTCCTGGGCCAGCAGGGCGCCGACCAGCAGGGGCTCGGCACGGGCCCAGTCGCCGCGAGCCCTGAGGGCCAGGCCCTCGGCCCAGGACTCGGTGACGGGGCGGGCCGCGTGCTCGACGGCGGCCGGGCAGTCGTGCTCCAGCCGCCGCAGCAGCTCGTCCTGGCGCTGTGCGCCGGCGCGCAGCCCTACGACCTTGGCCGCGACGCCGAAGCCGTCGTCGTCGGTGAACGACAGGTAGCGTTCGTACGCCTCGATGGCCGCGGCCTCCGCGCCCATCGCCTCCAGCGTCCTGGCGCGGAGCCGCCAGCCGGCCCGGGAGCCCTTGCGCTGGGTCAGCACGGTGTCCCCGATGAGCACCGCGAGCTTCAGCTCGTCCTCGTACCCGCAGTCCAGCGCCTTGTTGCCGACCGCGAGCAGCGGGTCGAGCAGTTCGTCGGCGAGGGCCGCGGCGGAGTTCGCGCCCGCCTTGCCGGACCGCCGCATCAGCGGGAGCGAGGGCGCGGTGGCCGTGGACGGCGCGGGCTGCGCCGCGGCGTGCACGGCCAGCAGGTGGCGCAGCGCCTCCGCGAGTGCCGCACGCCGCCGGTCGAGTCCCGCCACCAGTTTGGTGCTGTGCGCGGCACAGGCCCGCAGGCACACGTCCACGTCGGTCGGGGTGACGGAGGCGAGCGGCGACGCGGCGCTCTCGGGCGGGGCCGAGTCGCGTTGCCGTGGCCAACGGGTGCGGGCTTCTCTCATGGCGCTCCAAGCGTCTGTGCCCGTGGGGGGAAGGGGGCGTGTCCGGGCGTGCGGTCACCGGGACGCGCCGGGGCCCCGCCCCGTCGAAGAGCGGATGCTCGGCGCGTGTGTTCGGTTCCGCGACACGTTAAGAAACCTGAACGGCCGCCGGATGAACTCGCCCTTTCGGTACAGGAAACTGCGCACCGACCCCGCTGGTACAGGCCTTCTCGGCGCACCCCGTACCGTGCCCCGATGCCCGCGACGATCAGCCGCGGCCCGTCCTCGAAGCGTTCGTCGTGGTCGGCGGAGATCTCGGCACCGGCCTCGGCGGCGAGCAGAAGCGGGGCGGCCCGGCAGCTGGGCCCCGGCTGCCGCGAGGGCCCGCTGTCGGTGGGCCGGGACGGCGCCCTGCACTCCGGCGACCGCGCCCCGGCGGACGGGGGAGGCGTACGGCAAGGGTCTGTTCCTGGTCCGCCCCGGCGGCTACCCCGGCCGGGCGGGCGAGGACGCCTCGGGCCTGGCGCGGTACCTGGCCCCGCTGGGCGTCCCCGAGGTCACACGCTGCTGAGCGAGAGCTTCGCCGCGAACCCCAGGAAGAGCAGACCCGCCGCCGAAGTGGCCCCCGCCGACAGCCGCTTGCGGCGGCGGAACGCGGCGGACAGCCGGGTGCCGCCGAATATCAGCATCGACAGATAGAGGAAGCTGGCGATCTGCAGCAGGGTGCCCAGCACCAGGAAGGACAGCGCCGGGTAGGCGTAGTGGGGGTCGACGAACTGCACGAAGAACGAGATCAGGAACAGGATCGCCTTCGGGTTGAACAGGCTGACCACCAGCGCCCGCCGGTACGGCCGTTCCATCGCCGCAGCCACCGCGGGCCCGGCGTTCTCCTCGGTCAGCTCGGCCATCCGCCGGTGCCGCTCCCGCCACATGGCCACCGCGGCCCGCAGCATGCCGATCGCCAGCCAGGTCAGATAGCCGGCACCGGCGAACTTGACGACGGCGAAGAGCACCGGCGTCGTCTGCAGCAGCGACGAGGCCCCGAGCGCGGACAGCGTCATCAGCACGGTGTCCCCGGTCCACACCCCGGCCGCCGCCACATACCCGGTCCGCACCCCGCGCCGGGCCGCGACGGAGAGCACGTACAGCGAATTCGGCCCCGGCAGCAGAACGATCAGCACCAGGCCGGCGAGATAGGTCGGAAGGTCGGTGACACCCAGCATGAAACGGAGTGTCGCACGCGGGTACGACACTCCGCTCCGGGGGGCCACGAACGGGCGGGAGGACCCCGGTCCGCGCTCGCCGGCCGCCCCCTCAGAACGCGTCCGAGGGCACGTACCGCCCCCACACCTCGCGCAGCGCGTCGCAGACCTCGCCCACCGTCGCCCGGGCCCTGAGCGCGTCCTTCATCGGGTACAGGACGTTCTCCGTGCCATCGGCCGCCTTCCGCAGCCGGGTCAGGGCGGCGTCCACCGCGTCCTGGTCGCGGTCGGCGCGGAGCTTCGCCAGGCGGGCCGCCTGTTCGGCCTCGATCGCGGGGTCGACGCGGAGCGGCTCGTACGGCTCCTCCTCGTCGAGCTGGAAGCGGTTGACGCCGACCACGACGCGCTCCGCGCTGTCGGTCTCCAGGGCGATGCGGTACGCGGAGCGCTCGATCTCGTTCTTCTGGAAGCCGCGCTCGATCGCGCTGACTGCGCCGCCCATGTCCTCGACCTTGGTCATCAGTTCCAGGGCGGCGGCCTCGACGGCATCGGTCATCGACTCGACGACGTACGAGCCGGCGAACGGGTCCACGGTGGCCGTGACGTCCGTCTCGTACGCCAGGACCTGCTGGGTGCGCAGGGCCAGGCGGGCGGACTTGTCGGTGGGGAGGGCGATCGCCTCGTCGAAGGAGTTGGTGTGCAGCGACTGCGTACCGCCGAGGACCGCGGCCAGGCCCTGGACGGCGACGCGTACCAGGTTGACCTCGGGCTGCTGGGCGGTGAGCTGGACGCCCGCGGTCTGGGTGTGGAAGCGCAGCATCAGCGACTTGGGGTTCTCGGCGCCGAACTCCTCCTTCATCACCCGCGCCCAGATCCGGCGGGCGGCGCGGAACTTGGCGACCTCTTCGAGGATCGTGGTGCGGGCGACGAAGAAGAAGGAGAGCCGGGGCGCGAAGTCGTCGACGTCCATGCCGGCCGCGACGGCGGTACGTACGTACTCGATGCCGTCGGCGAGGGTGAAGGCGATCTCCTGCGCGGGCGAGGCCCCGGCCTCGGCCATGTGGTAGCCGGAGATCGAGATGGTGTTCCACTTCGGGATCTCGGCCCGGCAGTACTTGAAGATGTCGGCGATCAGCCGCAGCGAGGGGCCGGGCGGGAAGATGTACGTGCCGCGCGCGATGTACTCCTTGAGCACATCGTTCTGGATGGTGCCGGTGAGCCGGTCCGCCGGGACGCCCTGCTCCTCGCCGACCAGTTGGTACAGCAGCAGGAGCAGCGCGGCCGGGGCGTTGATCGTCATGGACGTGGAGACCTTGTCCAGCGGGATCCCGTCGAACAGCACCCGCATGTCGTCGATCGAGTCGATCGCGACCCCGACCTTGCCGACCTCGCCGGACGCGATCGGCGCGTCCGAGTCGTGGCCCATCTGGGTGGGCAGGTCGAAGGCGACGGACAGGCCCATCGTCCCGTTGGCGATCAGCTGCTTGTAGCGGGCGTTGGATTCCGTGGCCGTACCGAAACCCGCGTACTGGCGCATCGTCCACGGGCGGCCGGTATACATCGAGGGGTAGACACCGCGCGTGAAGGGGTAGGCACCCGGCTCTCCCAGCTTTTCGCCGGGGTTCCAGCCGTCGAGTGCGTCCGGCCCGTAGACCGGTTCGATGGGCAGTCCCGACTCCGACTCGCGCGTCATCTGCTGTGCCTCCCGCTGAAGCTGCTCAGTAAAGCTACTTGCTGGTAACCACGGTTCCCGCGACGGACTGTAGCGGTGGGCGCGAGACCGTTGGAGAGGGACGGGCTGGGACCTTGCTCACAGCCCCGCCCGGGGTCGCGTCGCCGCTCTCCCCCATCATGCGCGGGCTTTGGCAACCGGGCAGAGCGGGAATCCGTCCAATGGGACACCGGACACACCGGACACACAGGGGGCCGAGATGATAAGCAGCACCACCGGAAGCACCTCACGGAACGCGAAACGGGCTCGGGCGGGGGCCGCGGTGCTCGCCGTTCTCACCGTCGCCGCCGCGACGGCCGGCTGCAAGGCGCAGGCCACCGGCAGCGCACCGGCGGCCCCTTCGGCGCCGCCGCGGGCCACCGCCGCCGACGACGGCAAGCCCAGCACGCCGCCGTCCTCGCCCACCGCCACGCCGTCACCGACGCCGCCGACGGCCACGGCATCACCCACGCCGAAGCCCGACCCGCAGGGCACGACGCTGATGGCGAGCGGTTCCCAGGGCAAGCAGGTGCGCGAACTCCAGGCCCGGCTGCGGCAGATCGGCCACTTCGACCGCAGCCCCACCGGCTACTACGGCACCGTCACGGTCGCCGCGGTCCAGTCCTTCCAGGGCAAGCGGGGCCTGACCCGTACGGGCAGGGCCGACACCCTCACCTGGCAGAAGCTGCTCGGCATGACGCACGAGCCGACCGCCGCCGAGCTGAACCCGCCGACCGCCCGGCCGGTCGCCAAGCCGGACAAGCGGTGCATGACCGGCCGGGTGCTCTGCATCAGCAAGAACAGCCGGACGCTGTCCTGGATGATCGACGGCCGGGTCGTGTCGTCGATGGACGTCCGCTTCGGCTCCCAGTACACACCGACGCGCGAGGGCACCTTCTCGGTCTACTGGAAGTCCCGCCACCACGTGTCGTCGATCTATCACACGGCCATGCCGTACGCGATGTTCTTCAGCGGTGGCCAGGCGGTGCACTACTCGTCGGACTTCGCGGCCCGCGGCTACAACGGCGCCTCGCACGGCTGCGTCAACGTCCGGGACGAGGGAAAGATCGCCTCGCTCTTCGCCCAGGTGAAGAACGGCGACAAGGTCGTCGTCCACGGATAGGGCGGAGCGTTCGAGGAAGGAAAAGAGGCGCGGACGGGACCGGGGGAACGTGTCCCGCCCGCGCCATGTGCGCTGAGCCGTAGGTACGGGGGGAACCCCGGCTCTGTGCGCTGCCGATGACCAGTCGGCTCACTCTGTACTGCGCCGCGGCCTCGAAAAACGTCACACCTGGTGGTGACAGGCCGAAAAAAGCCTGTCGCGAGCGGCTTTTCTCAGCCCGGTGAACCGGTGCCGGCGCCGGAGGTACGGGCCGAGGGCGTCAGGGAGGCCGGGACCGGGGGAATGCGCACCCCGTCGGTGAACCGGATCGAGGAGGGCCTGCCGGCGGTGGAGCCGTTGTTGTTCCCGGACGGGCCGTCCGCCCCCTGCTCGTCGTCGCCCTGGTCGTTGCGGCCCTGCTCGGATCTCTCGATCACGCGGTCGCAGAACCGGTCCAGGTTCCGGGCACCGTTGGCCAGGGCTTCGAGCTTGCGTCTGCGCTTCTCGCTCAGATTGCCGTCGCGGTAGTCGCGGCAGGCCTTGAGCGCCTTCGCGTACCAGTCGCCGGAGGAGTTGTTCCCGGGGTTCTCGGTCTGCTTGCCGGCGCCGGTGCTGCCCGGGGAGCCGGTCGCGGCTCCGTCGGGCTTGCGCTTGTCGCCGCCGGGTTCCGTCGTCCTGCCGGATCTGTCGCGGTCCCGGTCCTCGGCCGGGGCGGAGGGGCCGGCCGGGGGCGTGGTGGTACGCCCCTTCGGGGAGGCGGACGGCGGCGGCTGCGCGGTCTCGTCCGTGGTGAGCCCCGAGCCGAGCTCCTCGGGTGTGGCCTCGGCCGAGACGGAGGCCGCCGGCAGCGGAGTGTTCCCGCCGAACGGTCCGGGCAGCATTCCGGTTCCCGCCGCCACGGCCACCCCGCCGAGCGCGCAGCCCGCGAGCGAGGCGACCAGGCCGAAGCGGACGGGCCGGCTCCAGCGCGCGGGGCGGGTACGTCCGGAGACCGCGGACACGATGGCGCGCGGGCCGGAGCCGCCCGCGGCAGCCCCGATACGGACGGGGTCGAGCACCTCGCCACCGGCGGACCGGCCCTCCGCGTTCGCCCGCGCGGATCGGGTGGCCGTACGGAAGGCGGTGAGCGCCGCTGCCTCGCCGGGCAGTTCGGCGGTGGCCGGGCGGCCGGCGCGGGCGGCGGCGTCCAGCGCGGCCACGAGCCTCTCGGCGTCCGTACACGACCGGCCGCCGACGGGATCGACCGGCTCGCCGCGGAGCAATCTCTCCGCGGCGTCCTTGTCAAGCCATTCGTACCGCTCGTCGGCCATCACATGTCCTTCTGCGTCCACGGACGCGAATGCGTCACACCGGCCGGCGCCGCCAGGCCGTTGCGGGCAGGGCGCTGGGCGGGCACCGCGTCGAGTTCCGCGGCCCGGGCAGCCGTGCTCCGGCGCGGGGCGGAAGGGTCCGCCGGATCTCTTTCGGGGGCGCCGTCCGCGCCGCCGTGTTCATCGTCGTCGCCGTCGTCGCCGTCCGTGCGCAACAGCTCGGCCAGCCGCTTCAGACCCCGGTGCGCCGCGGTGCGTACCGCCCCCGGACGCTTGCCCAGCGTCTGCGCGGCACCCTTCGCGTCCAGGCCCACGACCACCCGCAGCACCACGGCCTCGGCCTGGTCCTGCGGCAGCTGGGCGATGAGCGACATCGTGCGGCCGGTGGCCAGGGCCTCCATCGCCTCACCGGCGGTGTCGGACTCGGCCGGCCGCTCGGACAGCTCCGACTCGTCGCCGCCGATCGCGGGGCGCCTGCCGCGCATCCGCAGATGGTCCAGCGCCCGGTTGCGGGCTATGCGCGCCGCCCAGCCGCGGAAGCGGTCGGCGTCGCCGCTGAACCGGTCGAGGTCGCGCGCTATCTGCAACCAGGACTCGGACGCCACGTCCTCGGCGTCCGGCTCCCCCACCAGCGTCCTTATGTAGCCCAGCAGCCGCGGCTGCACAGCGCGGTACACAGTACGGAAGGCGTCCTCGTCCCCGTCCTGTGCCGCGAGTACCGCGGCAGTGAGCTCCGCGTCGTCCCCCAGCACTCCCTCAACCTGCCCTGCTGTCCCGAATCGCAGCTGGTCATCACTGCCGCGCCACCCTGCGCGACTCAGCACGCTACGTCCTCGGCGGGGCCCGCGTCCATGACTTGTACAACCCGCAACATTCCTCGGACACCTGGCGGTGTGACAGAAAACGCAGCGACGGCGCTGAGAGGAGTACGGGGTCGTCCTACGGCCCCGCGGAAGACGACCGGGGCCTCTCCTGTGGGGGGTGGCGGCCCCGGTCGTCCTCGTCATCCCGGTACGCCGCCCCGGCCGGCGCCGGACTGCTCCAGGGCCTCTCGTCCGCGTCCTTTCCGAGGCGCCTCGTCCGGTCTAAGGCGCCTCGTCCGGATCACGCCGTGCCCGCCGCGAGACCGCAGCGCGCAGTACCCGCTGCCCCTCCGCCGAGACCTCCAGCACCTGGCGCAGTCCGGCGCCTGCCGAAGCGGCGTCCGCGGTCCCGGCCAGCATCTCCAGGACGCTGATCTGCCGCCGCAGCTCCCCGGCGGGCAGCGGGCCCGCCCCGTCCGGATCGCCCTCGCGGCAGCGCCGCGCCGACTCCGTGCCGGCGCCCGGTGCCGTGTCCGGGTCGAGGTGGACCTCCAGGGCCAGCAGCGAGCACGCGTCGGCCCACTCCCGCAGCTCCGGGGCCGCCCGGTCCGCCGGCGCCTCGCCCAGCAGCTTCCGGATCCGCGGGGCGGCGCCCTCCTCGTCGGCCGCGGCGTCCAGCGCCGCACGGACATCCGCGAGGCGGCCCGGCCAGGCCGCCGCGTCGGCGCACCCCGCCCAGAGCGGACGGAGCGGATCGGGATCCGCTCCGCCCACGGGCTGCGGCAGACAGCGGTCGAGGCAGGCGACCGCGCTCGCGGCGAGCCCGCGCTCGTCGGCGGCGGCGATCAGTTCCAGCAGGCTCATCGGCGTCTCCTGTCGGCACGTCCCCGTGTGCACGCAGACGGGGACGAGGCGCTTCCTGTTATCGCCTTCAGCGCCGAATGGCTCAAAACCGTCACTACGGAGGGCCGAATAGCATCGCTCAGTGGGCGCGGCCCCAGTCGGCGCGCCCCGACAGTCCCGGGGCGCCCAGCGGATACATGCCGAGGGCCGCCCGCTCTCCCTGCATCCGGGGCAGTCTGCGGACGAAGAGGACGGCGAACACCGCGGCCACGATGTCGAGGGCGTCGCTCGCCACCACCAGGGCCGTCGTGTCGAGGATCTCCTGCGGCTGCTCGGCCTTCCAGGACCGCCTGGTCGCGTACTGGGAGCTGATCAGCGAGACGACCCAGAACCCCCACCACAGGTTCATCACGGTGGCCGGGACCGTGTGCCGGCTGCCGTCGGTGTTCGTCTGGGCGCTCGCGGTCCAGATTCCGCCCGCGATCCGGCGCGGCAGCACCAGGTCGGCGATCGGGACGAACCGGGCTCCGATGGACCAGCCGGGCCTCATCGGCTGCATGCTCGGGTCGAACACCTCGGCGTTGAGCCGTACCCGCCGGAACCAGATGATGAAGACGACCGCGGTGGCCAGGCTCGCGAGGGTCTGCAGCACCCCCGCCGTCCCGGACAGATTGTCCGCGAGGGCCGCCTCCGCCTCGTCGTAGGCGGCGAAGTCGTTCTCCAGCCCGGCCGCGATGACGCGGCGGGTGTTCAGGCCCGCCGCCACGGCGAGCAGATCCGCCGCCGCGACGACCGCCAGCAGTACGACGACGGCCTTCGCGAGCCCCTCGGGCGAACGCAGGTACTGCTGCGGAGCGATGAAGGCCGGGGCCGGTGGCATCGGGGCCGCCGCCCCGGCAGGACCGGCGCAGAGCAGGCAGCGCCCGTCGTCGGTGACCGGCGGTCTGAGACGGCAGGTGGAGCAGAGCATGAAGCGGAACCCCTTGAGGTTCTGAGCGCGAACGCGAGAACGCGCGGCCCTCCCCGGACCGCGCGGCATCCGGAACCTGACCCCCCGCCACCTGGCTGTCCACGAGGAATCCGGCCCGGCGCCACCCAGCGATCCCGGCCCGACACCACCCCCCGCACCACCCGACCGTCCCGGCCCGGCACCACCCCCGCACCACCCGACCGTCCCGGCCCGGCGTCCCCGTGCTCCGCCTCTCCGCCCCGCTCAGCCCCCGGCGTCGATGCGAGCGGCCAGTGCCCGGAACTCGTCCCAGCTCAGCGCCGGCTTGCCCGGGATCCACAGCTTCTGGGCGGTCGCGCGCAGCGGCATCCGGATGCCCTGCGCCACCTGCGCCGGGGTCTGCGCCTGCGGGAGGTCGCCCCAGACCGCGAACCGGCCGCCGAGGATCTGGCCGGAGTAGCTCGCCGGGACCGGCCGGGTACCGCGCAGGACGAGCGGGGTCCACTGCTCGTAGATCCGCTTGCCCGTGGGGTAGACGAACTGGTTGGGCTGGCCGAGCACGTAATAGAGGAACTCGTCGTTGAGATTCACCACGCGCCGCCCCTCGCGCAGGTACTCCTCCGGCTCCCGGGCGCCGTACTCCTTGCCCGTCCAGAACTCCACCTCGATGTCCTTGTCGGCGTGCACGGTCCCGTCGCGGAAGAAGCCGTCGTTCCACGCCTTGGGCCGCTTGCCGTGCGGGCGCACCACCGCCGCGCGGTCGTTCAGCCAGCCGGTCGTCAGGTCCTTGATGCTCGCCTGCGCCCCGTACTTCTGCTGGGCGGCCCGTTGCAGCTGCGGGTACGAGGCGGCCGGGTTCCGCGCCATGAGCGCGAGATACTCGTCGGCGCCCAGGTGCCAGTACGCGCCGCTGAACAGCTCGGTGAACTCGCCGAGGAGTTCGTCGATGAGCTTGGCCGAGCCCGGGTCGGAGATGTCGAGCGACCCTGTCGAGCGCGTGCCCGACACATTGCGCAGCTGGAGGTCGGGGTGGGCCCGCAGCACCGCGCCGAGGTGGCCCGGGGAGTCGATCTCCGGGACGACCTCGATGTGCAGCCGGGACGCGAGACCGACGATCCGCCGCACCTCCGCCTGGGTGAGGTGCTGCGGCGACACCACTTCGGGGTGGGTGCGGGACTCGATACGGAAGGCCTGGTCGTCGGAGAAGTGCAGGCCGAGCTGGTTGAGCTTGAGGTCGGCCATCTCGCGCAGCCGGTCCTCGATCCAGGCGGCGGTGTAGTGCTTGCGCGCGATGTCGAGGTTGAGGCCGCGCTGCGGCCGGTCGGGGCGGTCGCGCACCTCGCCCTCCGGCATCACGCCGTCGGCGCGCACCGACTGCTTCAGGGTGCGGGTTCCGTGGAAGACCCCGGCCTGGTCGGGCCCGCTGATGGTGACCCGTCCGTCGTGGACGCCGAGGGTGTACGACTCGGGGGTGCCCTTGCCCGGGGCGAGGGCCAGCTCCACGTCGCCCGTGCGGGCGGGGACGTCGCCCCGGTAGTGGATCTTCAGTTCCTGGGCCAGCAGCTGCCCCTCGTCGGCGAGCGTCCCGCTGCCGCGGGCGACGACGACCCCGCTGTCCGGGCCGGGACGCCAGCCGGGTCCGCGGGCCGCGATGTGCTCGCGTACCGCGGGGATGGTGCGCGGGGCGGTGGAGAGCGGGTAGCTCCGGGTCGGCGAGGGGGCGGCCGAGGAGGGCGTGGGGGTGCGGGCGTTCGACGACTGTCCGGCGAGCCCGCTGTCGGAGCCTTCCGGCCAGACGACGACGGCGATCGTCGCGGCGGCCGCCGCGGTGAGCACCGCACCGGCCACGAGAGCGCCACGTGAGGGCGACATCGTTCAGAAACCTCCGTCGTTTACGGAAAACAAGGCAGAATCAGGGAGACAGCCGGGCATTCTCCTTGGAATACGGTCCGTCAGGCGATCCGAAACTCTCCCGTCCGGGTGAAGTTCGCGCATCTGTCGGACGTCCGTTGCCCCGCCTCGGTAGCTTTGAGGCACATTCGTCTCTCCCTTCACCCTGCATCTGCCTGGCCTCTTCCGCCGCTTGCCTCGCCAGGGTCACAGATGCCGTTGATCCGAGGAGCCCACGCTGACCAGGTCCAGCGAGTCCCGCGCCGGCCTCCCGGAGCAACTGTGCCAACCGGCCACCCGGACAGCCGTACCCGTCCAGAACTCCGCCGCCGAACAGGCCCAGGCCCGTGTCCCGGGCCTCGACCGCTTCAACGCCGCGCCGTCGGCCGAGGCCGAGGCCGCACTGCTGGAGTGCTGCGGCAGCCGCCGCTGGGCGCAGCGGCTGGCCGCCCACCGCCCCTTTCCCGACCTGGACTCGCTGCTGGCCGCGGCCGACGAGGCGGGCTACGACCTGGCCCCGGCGGACCTCTCCGAGGCGCTCACCGCCGAGGTCTCCCCCGGCCTGCACCACGCCGCGCCGCACTCCGCCCATCTGGCGCTGCAGGCCGCGCACGCCGCGTACGAGTCGCGCTTCGGCCATGTCTTCGTGATCTGCCTGGACGGCTTCGAGCCGGCCGAGCAGCCGGACCATGTGCTCGCCGGGATCCGGGCCAGACTGGCCCACGAACCCGACCAGGAGCGGGTGGTGACCGCGGAGGAGATGCGCCGACTCGCCCGGGGCCGCATCATCGAGCTGGTATCGGGTTCATAACGGAACGGGCTCGATAAAGAGGGGCAACAGCTCTTTCTAGCCCGTCCGTGCCTGTTTGATTGCCACTTTGATCACACCGCGGGCCCCCGCGCGAACGAACCGACAAACCGTCGCTACGATGGCCGGGGCCGGTGGACCGTACCCGGCCGGGTCAGACCGACAGTCAAGCCGGCCGGCCCCAATCCCCGCTCCCGGAGGGTTCTTCCGTGCCGGCTGGAACGCTGTACCGCGGCCGGGAAGGCATGTGGTCCTGGGTGGCTCATCGAGTCACCGGTGTCCTCATTTTCTTCTTCCTGTTCGTACACGTCCTGGACACCGCTCTCGTCCGCGTCTCCCCCGAGGCCTACGACGAAGTCGTGGCCACGTACAAGACGCCGATCGTCGCGCTCCTCGAATACGGCCTGGTGGCCGCGATTCTCTTCCACGCGCTGAACGGTCTCCGTATCGTCGCCGTGGACTTCTGGGCCAAGGGCCCGCGCTACCAGAAGCAGATGCTCTGGTCGGTCGTGGGCATCTGGGTCGTGCTGATGGTCGGGGCGCTGTACCCGGTCCTCGGCCACGCCGTACGCGAAGTATTCGGGAGCTGAGGCCAATGTCCACCGAGTCCTCCGCCGCGATCGGCTCCGTCGAGGGCGTCAGCCTGTACGACGTAGACAACCCCGCCCCGGTCATCGAGCCGCCGCGCAAGCGGACCGGCAAGACCCCCAAGGGTTCGCGCACCAACTTCGAGATGTACGCCTGGCTCTTCATGCGCCTGTCGGGCATCGTCCTGGTCGTCCTGGTCCTGGGCCACCTGCTGATCCAGCTGGTGCTGGACGGCGGCGTCTCCAAGATCGGCTTCGCCTTCGTGGCCGGCCGCTGGGCCTCGCCGTTCTGGCAGCTCTGGGACCTCGGGATGCTGTGGCTGGCCATGCTGCACGGCGCCAATGGTCTCCGTACGGTCATCAACGACTACGCCGAGCGGGAGAACACCCGCTTCTGGCTGAAGATGCTGCTGTACACCGCCACGGTGTTCACCGTCCTGCTGGGCACGCTGGTGATCTTCACCTTCGACCCGAACATCCGCTAGGCGCCGGGCCAGAGGGACCAGAGGAAATCATGCAGATCCACAAGTACGACACCGTCATCGTCGGCGCCGGCGGCGCCGGCATGCGCGCGGCCATCGAGTCCACGAAGCGCAGCCGTACCGCCGTGCTCACCAAGCTCTACCCCACCCGCTCCCACACGGGCGCCGCGCAGGGCGGCATGGCCGCCGCGCTCGCCAACGTGGAGGAGGACAACTGGGAGTGGCACACCTTCGACACGATCAAGGGCGGCGACTACCTGGTCGACCAGGACGCCGCCGAGATCCTGTCGAAGGAGGCCATCGACGCCGTCCTCGACCTGGAGAAGATGGGCCTGCCGTTCAACCGGACGCCCGAGGGCAAGATCGACCAGCGCCGGTTCGGCGGTCACACCCGTAGCCACGGCGAGGCCCCGGTCCGCCGGTCCTGCTACGCCTCGGACCGCACCGGCCACATGATCCTCCAGACGCTGTACCAGAACTGCGTCAAGGAGGGTGTGGAGTTCTTCAACGAGTTCTACGTCCTGGACCTGCTGCTCCAGGACGTGGACGGGGTCAAGAAGTCGGCCGGCGTCGTCGCGTACGAGCTGGCGACCGGCGAGATCCACGTCTTCCAGGCGAAGGCGATCATCTTCGCCTCCGGCGGCACCGGCAAGTTCTTCAAGGTGACGTCCAACGCGCACACCCTGACCGGTGACGGCCAGGCCGCCGCCTGGCGCCGGGGCCTGCCGCTGGAGGACATGGAGTTCTTCCAGTTCCACCCGACGGGCATCTGGCGCATGGGCATCCTGCTGACGGAGGGCGCCCGCGGTGAGGGCGGCATCCTCCGCAACAAGGACGGCGAGCGCTTCATGGAGAAGTACGCGCCGGTCATGAAGGACCTCGCGTCCCGTGACGTCGTGTCCCGCTCCATCTACACGGAGATCCGCGAGGGCCGCGGCTGCGGTCCCGAGGGCGACCACGTCTACCTCGACCTCACGCACCTCCCGCCGGAGCAGCTGGACGCCAAGCTCCCGGACATCACCGAGTTCGCGCGCACGTACCTCGGCATCGAGCCCTACACGGACCCGATCCCGATCCAGCCGACCGCGCACTACGCCATGGGCGGCATCCCGACCAACGTCGAGGGTGAGGTGCTGGCCGACAACACCACCGTCGTCCCGGGCCTGTACGCCGCCGGCGAGGTCGCGTGCGTCTCCGTCCACGGCGCCAACCGGCTGGGCACCAACTCGCTGCTCGACATCAACGTCTTCGGGCGCCGTTCGGGCATCGCCGCCGCCGAGTACTCCGCGAAGCACGACTTCGTCGAGCTTCCCGAGAACCCGGCGCAGATGGTCGAGGACCAGGTCGAGCGGCTGCTCACCTCGACGGGCACCGAGCGGGTCGCGGCGCTCCGTCTGGAGCTGCAGGAGTGCATGGACGCCAATGTGATGGTGTTCCGCACCGAGCAGACCATCAAGACGGCCGTCGACAAGATCGCCGAGCTGCGCGAGCGCTACCTCAACGTGTCTGTCCAGGACAAGGGCAAGCGGTTCAACACGGACCTCCTGGAGGCCATCGAGCTGGGCAACCTGCTCGACCTGGCCGAGGTCATGGCGACCTCCGCGCTGGCCCGCAAGGAGTCCCGCGGCGGTCACTACCGCGAGGACTTCCCGAACCGCGACGACGTCAACTTCATGCGCCACACCATGGCGTACCGCGAGGTCTCGGCCGACGGCACCGAGTCGATCCGACTCGACTACAAGCCGGTCGTCCAGACCCGCTACCAGCCGATGGAGCGTAAGTACTGATGGCTACCCCGATTCTGGACAAGGTCGAGGCGGAGTCCGCCGCCTCCCCGTACATCACGGTCACCCTCCGGATCCGCCGCTTCAACCCCGAGGTCTCCGACGAGGCCCAGTGGCAGGACTTCCGGATCGAGATCGACCCGAAGGAGCGTGTGCTCGACGCCCTTCACAAGATCAAGTGGGACATCGACGGCACGCTGACGTTCCGCCGCTCCTGCGCGCACGGCATCTGCGGCTCCGACGCGATGCGGATCAACGGCAAGAACAGGCTCGCCTGCAAGACGCTGATCAAGGACGTCAACCCGGAGAAGCCGATCACGGTCGAGGCCATAAAGGGCCTCACGGTCCTCAAGGACCTCGTGGTCGACATGGACCCGTTCTTCCAGGCGTACCGCGATGTCATGCCCTTCCTCATCACCAAGGGGAACGAGCCGACCCGCGAGCGTCTGCAGTCCGCCGAGGACCGCGAGCGCTTCGACGACACCACCAAGTGCATCCTGTGCGCCGCGTGCACGTCCTCGTGCCCGGTGTTCTGGAACGACGGCCAGTACTTCGGCCCGGCGGCGATCGTCAACGCGCACCGCTTCATCTTCGACTCGCGCGACGAGGGCGGCGAGCAGCGCCTGGAGATCCTCAACGACCGTGACGGTGTGTGGCGTTGCCGCACCACCTTCAACTGCACGGACGCCTGCCCGCGTGGCATCGAGGTCACCAAGGCGATCCAGGAGGTCAAGCGGGCGCTGATCACGCGCCGCTTCTGACCGCCCCGGCAGTCGCATCCGGCCCCGTTCTCCGCAGCAATCCTGCGGGAGCGGGGCCTCTTGCTGCGCCGTGCGGGTCTTGACGGTACGGTCGTGCGGAACCGGGCTCCGGTTCGCCGCCGTCGGCCCAGCAGGGTCCGGGGGCGCACAGGTCTGATCGAGAGCGGGGAACGTTGAGCGATCCGAATCCGTACGCGGACGACTCATACAAGTGGGGGCCGGCTCCCCAGCAGCCGGGCGTCCCGCCCACCGTCGCGGACGGCGCGGGACACCTCGGTCCGGGCACCCCGGCGTACGGCTACCCGCAGCCGCTGCCCGAGTCCGCGGCCCAGCCCGGCCCCGGCTACGGCTACCCGCAGGGCGTCGCGGCCCAGCCGACCATGCCCGGTCAGGGCTTCCCGCAGCCGCCGGGCGCCCAGCCCGGCACCGGCATGCCGGTCCTGACGCTCGGTGATATCGCCGTCATGCAGGACCAGATCATGACCCCGTCCGGTCCGATGCCGCTCAAGGGCGCGGTGTGGACGGCGACGGATCTGACCCGTACCGAGGAGAAGATCCCGACGGTGGCGATCGTGCTGGCGATCGTCTTCGCGCTGTTCTGCCTGGTCGGTCTGCTGTTCCTCCTGATGAAGGAGAAGCAGACGACCGGCTTCGTCCAGGTCTCGGTGACCAGTGGCGGCCGGCACCACTCGACGATGATCCCGGCGGTCGGCCTGGACACCTTCCCCATGGTGATGGCCCAGCTCAACACGGCCCGCGCGATGAGCATCTGACGGTCCCCCGCCCCGGTCCGCGAGCCGCTTTGCGCGTGCGCCTCGCGCCGAGCGGCCGTCAGTCCCAGTCGGCGCCGCCCCGGTCCTCGGCGACCACCATGATGCGCCGCAGCATGTCGTTGAGCAGCGTGCGCTCGTCGGCGCCGAGTACGCCGAGCAGCCGGTACTCCTCGTGGCCGAGGACGTCCATCGCGCCCAGCCAGGTGGAGCGGCCCTCGTCGGTGAGCTCCACGTCGACCCGCCGGCGGTCGGTGGTGGAAGGGGTGCGGCGGACGAAGCCGCGCCGTTCGAGCGCGTCGAGCCGGCCGGTGACGGAGGCGGGCGCGAGGTCGAGGTCGGCGGCGAGTTCGGAGGGGGCCGCCTTCCCGCCGCGTCCGGCCAGCTTGTGGAGGGTGTCGAACTCCTGGCGGTCCAGATCGAAGTCGACCAGGGACTGTTCGCGTACCCGGCGCAGATGGACGGAGAGCTTCTTCATACGGGTCACCGCGCCCTCGACGTCGGGGTCGAGGCCGGGCAGGACGGGCTTCCAGCGCTCCACGTGTCCGTCGGTCCAGTCGCGTCGTTCCATGGGGAAATCGTACGCCGGTCCGCCAACTTTCCTTCGGAGTCTAATATTTCGTTGACGAATAGTTCGATCCCGAAATAAATTCTCGCGCATGCCGCACCCCTTGCGCACGCGCGCCTTCCGCCTGCTCTTCATCGGCCGCACCCTCTCGCTCATCGGCGACGCCGTCATCCCCACCGCTCTCTCCCTGGCCGTCTATCTGGCCACGGGCTCGACCGGGGCGCTCGCCCTGGTCCTGGGCTGCGCGATGGTCCCCAAGCTGCTCCTGCTGCCACTGGGCGGCGTCGTGGGCGACCGCTTCAACGCCCGTACGGTCGCGCTCACCACGGACCTCGTACGGTGCGCGACCCAGCTCTTCGTCGGCGCGGAGCTGCTCGGCGGCTCCCCCGCGCTCTGGCAGATCGCGCTCGCCGAGGCGATCGGCGGCGCCGCCGGAGCGTTCGCGATGCCCACCGCCTCACCGCTGATCCGCGGCACCGTGGCGGAGTCCGGGCTGCTGCGCGCCAACTCCCTGATGGCGGTGGTCAACAGCACCACCCGGCTCGGCGGCCCCGCCCTCGCCGGGCTGCTGATCCTCACCGCCGGACCGGGCTGGGCCTTCGTGCTGGACGGCGCCAGTTTCGCGGTGAGCGCCGCACTGCTGTCCGCCGTCGAGGTCCGGCACGTACCCATCCCCCGGCGTTC
This sequence comes from Streptomyces sp. NPDC127117, assembly GCF_042677325.1. Lineage (NCBI taxonomy): Bacteria > Bacillati > Actinomycetota > Actinomycetes > Kitasatosporales > Streptomycetaceae > Streptomyces > Streptomyces sp. NPDC127117. The sequence goes on along the minus strand of NZ_JBHXTM010000001.1, from coordinate 424,295 downwards.
GCTCCTCACCGATCTCAAGGAGGGCTGGGGCGAGGTCCGCGGCCGCGACTGGTACTGGACGAGCCTGATCGGGCACGCCACCTGGAACGGCGCGGCGGCCGTCCTGATGACCGTCGGCCCGGCGCTCTTCGTCCGGGAGCTGGGCGGCAAGGGCGTCTGGGTCGCCCTCCTCCAGACCGGCGCGGTCGGCCTGCTCCTGGGCTCGCTGCTGGCCGGCCGGGCCCGCCCCCGCCGCCCGGTACTGGTGGCCAACCTGGGCCTCGCCACGTACGCCCTGCCGCTCGGCCTGCTGGCCGCCCACGCACCCGTCGCGCTCACCATCGCCGCGTACGGCGTCGCCCAGGCCGGCCTGGGCTTCCTCGGCCCCGTCTGGGACAGCTCGGTCCAGTCCGCCGTACCGGCCCACGCGCTGGCCCGGGTCACCTCGTACGACTGGCTGCTCTCCCTCGGCGCGATGCCGCTCGGCTACGCCCTGGCCCCGCTCGCGGCCTCGGCCTGGGGTGCCGAAGTGCCCCTGACCATCGCCGCGGTGGCCGTCGGCGCGGCCTGTCTGGGGACGGCGGCGGTGCCGGGCGTACGGCGCTTCGGGGCGCCCGGCAAGCAGCCGGAGCCAGCCACCGAACTCCCCGCTTGAACATGTTCAATTACAGGTCTACAGTCCATGACAACAGCTTTTGAACGCGTTCAAGGGAGGGTGGGGCATGGACCTCACTGTTGTCGCGTACGTCATCTACCTGCTGATCAGCGTGGCGCTGACCGTCTGGGTCGCGCGCACGCTCAGCCGCAACGGCAAGGTGTTCCTCGCCGATGTACTGCACGGGAACGAGAAGCTCGCCGATGCCGTGAACCACCTGCTGGTGGTCGGCTTCTACCTGGTCAACCTGGGCTTCGTCACCCTCTATCTGAGGAACTCCGACGCCGTCACCGACGCCCGCGGGCTCTTCGAGGCGCTGTCGGTGAAGCTCGGCGTCGTACTGCTCGTCCTCGGAGTGATGCACCTCGGCAATGTCTATGTGCTCAACAAGATCCGCCGCCGCGGCCTGATGGAGCGTGAGCAGACCCCGCCGGTGGCCCCGCAGGGCTGGGCGGGACCGGCCACCGGCCCGTGGGCGGCGCCCGCCCCGAGGGCCTGAGCGCCATGACGCGCGGACCCGGCGGGCAGCGGCTCCCCGTGGAGCGCCTGACGGTGCTGTACGACGCCCGGTGCCCGCTCTGCCTGCACCTGCGGCAGTGGCTGATGAAGCAGCGTCAGCTGGTCCCGCTCGACCTCGTCCCGGCGGCCTCCGAGGAGGCGCACCGCCGCTTCCCCGGACTCGACCACGCCGGGACGCTGGACGAGATCACGGTGGTCGGCGACCGGGGGCAGATCTACCGCGGGACCTCCGCGTGGATCGTCTGCCTCTGGGCGCTGGCCGAGCACCGGCCCCGGGCCCACTGGCTGACCACCCCGGCGGGCCGCCCGTTCGCCCGGGCCACCGTGCTCGCCGCCGCGAAGTACCGGTCCCTGACCGCTCCGCCGTGCGGCCGGGACGGGGACGGTGCCTGTACGGTCCCCGGATCCGCGGGCTGACCACGCCGGATACCCTCGGGTCTGTGGTGAAGGAAGCGAAGGACGTGAAGGAAGTCAAGGCTCCCAAGAGCGAACAGACCCGCACACTCATCCTCGAAACGGCGCTCCGGCTCTTCCAGGAACGCGGTTACGACAGGACGACGATGCGGGCCATCGCCCAGGAGGCCGGCGTCTCCGTGGGGAACGCCTACTACTACTTCACGAACAAGGAACACCTCGTCCAGGGCTTCTACGACCGGCTCGCGGCCGAGCACGCGGCGGCCGTACAACCGGTCCTGGACGGCGACAAGGACCTCGCGGTGCGCATGCGCGGGGTCCTGCTCACCTGGCTGGACGTGGCGGAGCCGTACCACCGCTTCGCCGCCCAGTTCTTCAAGAACGCCGCCGATCCGGAGAGCCCGCTCAGCCCTTTCTCGGCGGAGTCGGTCGCGGCCCGCGAGGCGGCGATCTCCATCCACCGGCGGTGCCTGGCCGGGTCCGACGCCAAGACCGATCCCGAACTGGCGGAGCTGCTGCCGCAGTTGATGTGGCTGATACAGATGGGCCTGGTGCTGTACTGGGTGTACGACCGCACCGAGCACACCGCACGCAGCCGCCGCCTGGTCGAGCGCTCCGCCCCGATCGGCGCCCGCGCCATCGCGCTCTCCCGGTTCCGGGTGCTGCGGCCGCTGGTGCGGCAGATCCACGAGGTGCTGGAGGAGTTCCTGCCCGGCGCCGCGAAGCCCGGGAGCGGGGGCCGGTCCGGGGAGTCGGACGAGAGACCCTAGGCCCTGCCGGCCTGGAGCCGGTGGCGGGAAGACGGCGGGGGCGGCCGTCCGGCAGATGCCGGTACGACCGCCCCCGCTGTTGTGTGCGGCGGAGCGTCAGATCCGCTTCAGCTCCCAGAGCCGCCAGATGCCGGTGCCGTCCGAGAGGTACTGCGAGCCGGAGACGTCCGTCGTGCTGACGACGTAGTCCTTCTTCTGCCACAGCGGGACCAGCGGCACGTCCTCGCCGACCTGCGCCTGGAGCTCCTTGAAGTCGGCCGCGGTGCGTCCGCGGTCGCTGTACTGGAGCGTGGAGCCGATCAGGCTGTCCACCTTCTTGCTGGAGTAGCCGTTGTGGAGGCTGTTGTCACGGCCGACGAGCGGCTGGCTGAAGGTGTCGGGGTCCGGGTAGTCGGGAAGCCAGCCGATCGTGTACGCGTCGTACTTGCCGGCCGCGTACTCCTTCTGGAACTTCGTCCACTCGACGGCGTGGACCTCGACCTTGAACAGCCCGTCCTCCTCCAGCTGGCGGCGGATCTCGGCGGTCTCCTTGGCCTGCGTCTCGTCGCCGCCGCGGTAGCCGAAGTTGATCTTGACCGGCGTCTGCACGCCGGCGTCCTCCAGCAACTGCTTGGCGCGCTCCGGGTCGGGCGTCGGGTAGGCGTCGAAGAACGGCGTGCTGTGCCCGATGTACCCCTGCGGGATCAGCGAGTAGAGCGGTTCGACCGTGCTCTTGTAGATGTTGCTCACCAGCGGCCCGCGGTCGATGATCGAGGCGATGGCCTGCCGGACCTTCTTGTCGGCCAGCGGTCTGCCGGGCCGGACGTTGAAGACGAGGTTGCGGATCTCGGCGCTGTCCGCCTCGGTGACGCGCAGATCGGGGTCGCCGGGGTTCAGCTCGGCGAGCGTGGCCGGCGGCAATTCCCGGTGGGTGACGTCGAGCTGCTTGGCGTTCCAGGCGGCCTGGAGATCACCGGACTTCTTGTAGTAGTGCACGGTGACCGGGACGCCCTCCTTCTTCACCGCGCCCTTGTACCGGGTGTTGGGGATCAGCTCCGCGATCTCGCCCGACCGGTACGACTTCAGGACGTACGGCCCCGAGCCGTCGACCGTGTTCCCCTTGCGGAGCTTGTCCGCCGGGTAGGACTCGCGGTCCACGATCGAGCCGGCTCCGGTGGCGAGCTTCTGCGGGAAGGTCGCGTCGCGCGAGGAAAGGTTGAAGGTGATCGTGCGGCCGTCGGCCACCACGTTCTTCAGGCTCGGGAACAGCACCCAGGGACCGACGTCCGTCTTGATCCTGATCATGCGCTCGATGGAGTACTTGACGTCCTCGGCGGTGATCTTCCGGCCGTTGGAGAAGGTCAGGTCGTCACGCAGCTTGCACTGGTACGTCTGGAGCTTCTGGCCCATGAACCCGCAGCTCTCGGCCGCGTCGGGCTCGGGGACGACCGCCCCGGCCTTGAACGTCATCAGGGACTGGTAGATGTTGCTGTACATCGCCCAGGAGCCCGCGTCGTACGCGCCTGCCGGGTCGAGCGACGTGACCACGTCCGTCGTGCCGACGGCTACGGGGTCGTTCTTCACCTCGTCCGAGGGAAGCAACTGCCAGGCGACGACGCCTGCGATGACCAAAACCGCGAGAATCGCGAGAATCCGTAGCCGGATCGACCGCATTGCCGTGCTCTCCCTTACCAGCCCCACCTCGGCGTTGCGCTCAGATACGCAGATCACCGCATGCTCACGATCAGCCAATCACACGAATTTCACATCTGGAAGAGCAAAACTGTGACTCATAGCCTTTTGTTCGGCAGTTGAAACCTTGGGTGCACCTGTACGTCCGAAACCGGTCGTCGACGGAGAGTCACGCCTGCCGTGAGGCCAGTTCCACGACGGTGATGTCGGACGGTGCGCCGACCCGTACCGGCGGGCCCCAGGCGCCCGCGCCCCGTGAGACGTACAGCTGGGTGTCGCCGTAGCGGTCGAGTCCGGCGCCGGTGGGATTGGCCAGATCCGCGATGAAGTTGCCCGGCCAGAGCTGGCCGCCATGGGTGTGGCCGGAGAGCTGGAGGTCCACTCCGTGGGCGACCGCGTCATGGATGACGACGGGCTGGTGGGCCAGCAGGACGGCGGCGCGGGTACGGTCCCGGTCGCCGAGCGCACGGGCGAAATCGGGGCCCTGCCCTTCGCTCTCCCCGGCGATGTCATTGACGCCCGCAAGATCGAATCCAGCGATCTCCACCCGGTCGTTCTCCAGCGGATGAAGGCCCAATTCCCTTACCTGGTCGACCCATTGGGCGGCGCCCGAGTAGTACTCGTGATTTCCGGTGACGAAGAAATTGCCGTGCCTGGCCTTCAGCCGGGCGAGCGGCTCCGCGGCCGGCCCGAGGTCGGCGACGGTTCCGTCGACGAGGTCGCCCACCACGGCGACCAGATCCGGCTGGGTCCGGTTGATCGTGTCGACGATCCGCCGGGTGTGGGCGCGGCCGAGGATCGGGCCGAGGTGGATGTCGCTGACGACGGCGATCCGGAAGCCGTGTGCGGAGCGGGGCAGCTTGGCCAGCGGGACGGTGATCCGCTTGACCCGCGGCCCGCGCAGCACCCCGTAGGTGCCGTGGCCGACCGTGCCGAGCCCGGCGACGGCGGCGGCCCCGCCGACGGCCCGCGCGACGAACAGCCGCCGGCTGGGGGCGTCGGGGCGGGGCGGGGCGGGGGCGTCGGCGAGGAGGGTGGCCGGGGCGGCGGAAAGCACCGCACCCGACGTATCAGCGGAGAGGCCCGTACGTTTTGCACCATTTTCCGGATGCGCGTCGAGCGCACCGTCCGCTGACGCCCTGTCCGCGTCGAGCGCACCGTCCACTGACGCCTTGTCCGCGTCGAGCGCACCGTCCACTGACGCCTTGTCCGCGTCGAGCGCACCATCCGCTGACGCCCTGTCCGCGTCGTCCGGCTGCCCCGCCCGGTCCGCCCGGCGCGCCAGTACCCGGCGCAGGACCGGCCGTACCGCCTCGCCCGCCAGCAGAGCCAGCGTCAGGTACAGCACGGCGGCGAGCCACAGATAGCCCGGCCAGGCCAGCACCCGCTGGAGCCAGAAGGGCGCGCCCGCGCGGCCGGAGACCAGCGCGCCGACGCTCAGCAGCGGCAGTACGTACGCGGCCACCGTGCCGGCCCTGCGCATCGCGCTGCCCTCGGCCGTCGTGTCACCGACGAAGCGGCGCCACAGATAGCGGTGCACGCCGGCCAGCAGCGCGAGCACGACGATCACCATCACCACGAGACCGGCCACTGCCACCAGCTCTCCTCAGCCCGCCGTACGGCGTGTTATCCGCGTTCGCGGCGCAGGGCCCTGACGCCACGGAACCCGATCACTCCAACTGCCGTCCCCAGGAGAAAGGACGTGATGGCGAGCAGCAGATGCACCCAGAAGTACGCAGTCGGGTCACCCGCGTCGTCGAAGGCGAGTCCGCTGCCGTCCTTCCACAGGTTCTTGACGAAAGTGATCCAGATGAACCAGCTCCACACCCCGAAGGCGAGCAGGAACCAGGAGACGGGGCGGCTGAGCTTCATGGACTCAGTATCTCCGCCGCGCTCCGGCAGAGCCGCCCGGGGTGGGCTGTCCCAGCGGTACGCCCGGCGGGTCAAGCCATCCGCACCCATTTTCATATCTTCTCCCTGTACGTTTCCGACCGTGCCTGCTCTCAAAAAGACCGCTCTTACGGTCATCTCTGCCGCCTTGTTGTCCACTTTTGCTGTCAGTCCGGCATCGGCGGTCGGCAAGGACGCTTCCGACGAACAGCCGAAGCCGCCCGCGGGCATGTCCAAGGTCGGCGGCGAACTGCTGGGCCGGGCCGGTACGCAGGTCAAGCTGGGACCGGACGCCCCGGTGCTGCCGAAGGACCTCACGGGCAGGTCCTGGATCGTCGCGGACGCGGAGAGCGGGCAGGTCCTCGCCTCGCACAACCCGCACTGGCGGCTTCCCCCCGCCTCCACCCTGAAGATGCTCTTCGCGGACACCGTGATGCCCTCGCTCCAGCCGAAGACCCAGAAGTACACGGTCAAGGACGAGGACCTCGCCAACCTGGGCGAGGGCAGCAGCCTGGTCGGCGTCAAGGAGAAGCTCACCTACACGGTCCACGACCTGTGGCTCGGAGTGTTCCTGCGGTCGGGCAACGACGCGGTGCACGTGCTGTCCTCGATGTACGGCGGCGTCGCCAAGACCGTGGACGCGATGCAGGCGCACGCCGAGGAGTTGCAGGCGCTCGACACGAAGGTGGTGTCGCCCGACGGGTACGACGCACCCGACCAGGTCTCCAGCGCGTACGACCTGACGCTGTTCGCCCGCAGCGGGCTGCAGAAGGCGGACTTCCGGGAGTACTGCTCGACGGCCGAGGCGCAGTTCCCCGGTGCGGAGAAGAACGGCAAGCGCGAGAGCTTCGGCATCCAGAACACCAACAAGCTGCTCACCGGCGCGGCCGGCGTCGAGCCGTACAAGGGCATCGCGGGCGTCAAGAACGGCTACACCACGCACGCCGGCAACACCTTCACCGGCGTCGCCGAACGCGACGGCAAGGTGCTGCTCGTCACCGTCATGAACCCGTCGTCCGACAAGGCCCACGCCGTCTACAACGAGGCCGCCAGCCTCCTCGACTGGGGCTTCGACGCGAGCGGCAAGGTGACCCCGGTCGGCGAGCTGGTGCCCCCGAAGTCGGCCACCACCGGCACCGGGTCCGGCAAGGGATCAACGGCCGCGCCCGGGACGGACGAGGGACAGAACGGCCCGGCGCAGAGCGCGAAGGCCGCCGCGTCCGAGAACGACGGAGGAGGAGGCGTCGGGATCGCGCTGGGCATCGCCGGGGGCGTCCTGGTGCTGCTGGCCGGAGCGGCGTTCCTGGTCAACCGGCGCTGGCCGCTGCCGGACCTGGTGCGTCGCCTCCCTCGCCGCTGACCGGCCCGGACGCCTCCCCGGCGGCTTCGGCGTCCTCGGCCTCCTCGCTGTTCTGCGTCGCCGTCCAGGCGGCGCAGAACAGCAGCAGCTTCGCCGAGAGGTTGATCCACAGCAGCAGCGCGACCGGCACCCCGAAGGCGCCGTACATGCTCTTCGACGCCACGCCCTTCATGTAGCTGCCGAGCAGCAGCTTGAGCAGTTCGAAGCCGATCGCGCCGAGCGCTCCGGCGACCAGCAGCCTGTGCCGCGGCGGCTCGACGCCGGGCAGCAGGGTCAGCAGATAGAGCAGCAGCAGGAATCCGGCGAGCGCCGCCACCAGCAGGGTGGCCACCTGGAGCACCACACCTCCGGCGCCGCGGTCCGAGATGCCGAGCAGATTCGCCGTCCAGCCGACGGCAACGGAGCCGGCCGACGACACGGCCAGCGTCGCGAGCACCGCCCCGCCGAGCCCCAACAGCAGCCCGGCGTCCTTGAGTTTGCGCACGACCGGATTGCCCAGGCTCACATCGTCCAGGTCCCAGACGGCGCGCAGGCAGTCCCGCATCGAGCCGATCCAGCCGATGCCGGTCAAGAGCAGCACCGCACCGGCCACCACTCCCACCGTGCCCGCGTGGGCCACCAGATTCCCGATGCCGAGCTGGTCGGAGATGCCCGGCACCTGCTCGGCGAGCTTGTCCTCGATCTTGTGCAACTGCTCGGTGGAGAGCAGCGCGGCGCCGATCGCCGCACCGACCGCGATCAGCGGGAAGAGCGCCAGGAAGCTGATGAAGGTGATCGCGGCGGAGAGCCTGGCCCAATGGACCCGCTCCAGCGTCTCGTAGGAGCGCCAGGCGTGCGTCGCCATCAGCCGGGAGACGATCGGCCCGATGACGGGGAGTTTTTTCAGCCAGTCCATGACGTACGACTACCCTCCCCCGCCGGGAAAACCGAAACCGGCTCTGTTTCCGTACGGGCCGACACTTCTTCAATCACCCATATCGGTGAGTGTTGTAACAAATACCTCGAAAGGGTTTTCCCGGGCGATACGGTCACCGTCATGTCTGTCGACACCGTGTCCCTGACCGGCTGGGGCCGCACCGCCCCGACGACCGCCGTGCGGTTCCGCCCCCGTTCGTACGAGGAGGCGGCGGCGACGGTACGCGGCTGCGGGCCCCGTGGCTCCATCGCCCGGGGCCTCGGCCGGGCGCACGGCGACGCGGCCCAGAACGCGGGCGGCTCCGTCCTCGACATGACCGCGCTCAACCGGATCCGCACCGTCGACGCCGCCGCCGGGCTCGTGGTCTGCGACGCCGGGGTCAGCCTGCACCGGCTGATGGAAGTCCTGCTGCCGCTCGGCTGGTTCGTCCCGGTCACCCCCACGACCCGGTACGTCACCGTGGGCGGCGCGGTCGGCGCCGACATCCACGGTCACAACCAGCACGTCTCGGGCTCCTTCTCCCGGCACGTCCGGGAGCTGGAACTGCTGACCGCCGAGGGCGAGATCCGTACCGTCCGCCCCGGCACCGCGCTCTTCGACGCGACCGCGGGCGGCCTCGGCCTGACGGGGGTGATCCTCTCGGCCACCCTCCAGTGCCACCGCGTCACCAGCTCATGGATGTCGGTCGACACCGAACGCGCCGTCGACCTGGACGACCTGCTGGAACGGCTCGGCGCCGGGGACCACCGCTACCGCTACTCGGCCGCCTGGATCGACCTCCGCGCCCGCGGCCGGGCGACGGGACGTTCCGTACTCACCCGGGGGGAGCACGTACCCCGCTACGCGCTACCGGCGCACGCCCGGCGCACACCGCTCTCGTTCCGCCCGGGGCCGTTGCCGGCCGCCCCCGCCCTCGTGCCGGAGGCGCTGCTCGGCGGCGCCCCGGCCGCCCTGCTCAACGAGGTGCGGTACCGCGGCGCGCCCAAGTACCGGATCGGTGAACTCCGGCGGCTGGCCACGTTCTTCCACCCCCTGGACGGCCTGCCGCACCGGAACCGGATCCATGGGCGGGCCGGATCCGTGCGGTACCAGTTCGCCGTCGGCCACGGCCGGGAGGAGACGCTGCGCCGGATCGTGCACCGGATCTCCCGGCGGCGCTGGCCGTCGATGAACGCCGTGCTCAAACGGTTCGGCGCCGGGGATCCGGGCTGGCTGTCGTTCCCGATGCCCGGCTGGACGCTCGCCCTCGACCTGCCCGCCGCCCTGCCCGGACTGGCCGGATTCCTGGACTCGCTGGACGAGGAGGTGGCGGCGGCCGGCGGCCGGGTCTGTCTGGCGAAGGACTCCCGGCTCCGGCCGGAGCTGCTGGCCACGATGTACCCGAGGCTGGCCGACTTCCGGTCGCTCCGTGCCGGACTGGACCCGGCCGGGGCCTTCCGCTCGGACCTGTCGCGCCGTCTGTCGCTCTGACCACCACGCCCGCCTCGCCCTGTCTCCCCACGTCGCAAGGAGTGTTCCCGTGAAGGACGCCTTCGGAGCCCCGCAGTCCCTGCTCGTCCTCGGCGGCACGTCGGAGATCGCGCTGGCCACCGCCCGGCGGCTGATCGCCCTGCGGACCCGCACCGTCCGGCTGGCCGGGCGCCCCGGCCCCGCCCTCGACGCGGCCGCCGCCGAACTGCGCGCCCGCGGCGCCGACGTCCGTACGGTCGACTTCGACGCCCTGGACGCCGAGTCGCACGAGACCGCCCTCGGCAAGGTCTTCGCCGAGGGCGACATCGACATGGTGCTGCTCGCCTTCGGTATCGCCGGCGACCAGGGGCGCGACGAGGAGGAACCGCTCGCCGCGGTCCGGGTCGCCCAGACCAACTACACCGGGGCCGTCTCCGCCGGGCTGGTATGCGCCGGCGCACTCCAGGCGCAGGGGCACGGCTCGCTGGTGGTGCTCTCCTCGGTGGCGGGCGAACGCGCCCGCCGCGCCGACTTCATCTACGGGTCCAGCAAGGCGGGCCTGGACGCGTTCACGCAGGGGCTGGGCGACGCGCTGCACGGGACCGGGGTGCATGTGATGGTCGTGCGCCCCGGCGTCGTACGCCCGGAGCCGGCCCGGGAAACGGTGCCGGCCGCGCCGGTCATGTCACCGGCGCCCGCCCGGGGCGGGGCGGCGCTGCTCGCGTCGGCCCGGATCACCGCGGCGCGGTCGGCCTCGGCCCGGTTCGTCTCGGCGCCGCTGGAGGCGCCGTCCCTGACCACGACGCCGGACGCGGTCGCGGAGGCCATCGTGACGGGTCTGCGTCGGCGTTCGGAGACGGTGTGGGTGCCCGGGTCGCTGCGTGCGGTGATGTCGGCGCTGCGGCACGTGCCGCGCCCGCTGTTCCGGCGCCTGCCGATCTGAACCGGCGGCGCCGGGGCGGTACGGGGGTCGCTCAGGAGTGCAGGGAGGGCTCGTCCACGCAGGAGCCGCCCTGCGCGGGCACGGCGGGCGCGCCGCCCCCGGCGCCGAACGGGAACTCGTTGATCTTGCGCCAGACGCTGTCCGAGCCCTGCTCGTACAGCGCGAAGGAACCGCAGGTCCAGGCCGCCTCGTAGTCGGCGAGCTCGGCGTACGCCCGGTCCATCGCCTCCTCGGCGATGTCGTGCGCCACGGTCACATGCGGGTGGTACGGGAACTGGAGCTCGCGGACCAGCGGCCCGGAGGTGTCACGGACCCGCTTCTGCAGCCAGGTGCAGGCCGAGGCGCCCTCGACGACCTGGACGAAGACGACCGGCGAGAGGGGACGGAAGGTCCCCGTGCCGGACAGCCGCATCGGGAAGGGGCGGCCGCCCGTCGCGATCTGGGCGAGGTGCGCCTCGATCGCGGGCAGGTCGGCCGCCTCGGCCTCGGTCGGCGGGAGAAGGGTGACGTGGGTGGGAATGCCGTACGCGGCAGGATCCCCGAAGCTCGCGCGCCGCTCCTGGAGCAGGCTGCCGTAGGGCTCCGGGACCGCGATCGAAACGCCGAGCGTTACGGTCCCCACGTCGTCCTCCTCAATGCTCGATGGCCGATGGCCTGCTTTCGGCCATCCACCGGGTTCAGCTTCCCGTCGCCAGTGTGACGCCTGGGGCAGCGAAACCGCCAGGGTCCTTGGACTCAGTGCTTCGCGGGCAGAAGGCCCATCCGGTCGTACGTCCGGGCCAGGGTCTCGGCCGCGACGGCTCGGGCCTTCTCCGCGCCCTTGGCCAGGATCGAGTCCAGCGTCTCCGGGTCGTCCAGGTATTCCTGGGTACGGGTCCGGAACGGTGTGACGAACTCGACCATGACCTCGGCGAGGTCGGTCTTGAGCGCACCGTAGCCCTTGCCCTCGTACTTCTGCTCCAGATCCGCGATACCGGTGCCCGTGAGTGTCGAGTAGATGCTCAGCAGATTGCTGACGCCGGGCTTCTCGGCCCGGTCGAAACGGATCACCGTGTCGGTGTCGGTGACCGCGCTCTTCACCTTCTTGGCGGTGGTCTTCGGCTCGTCCAGAAGGTTGATCAGGCCCTTCGGAGTGGCCGCCGACTTGCTCATCTTCGCCGACGGGTCCTGGAGGTCGTAGATCTTCGCCGTCTCCTTGAGGATGTACGGGTCCGGCACGGTGAACGTGTCGCCGTAGCTGCCGTTGAACCGCTCGGCCAGATTGCGGGTCAGCTCCAGGTGCTGGCGCTGGTCCTCACCGACCGGGACCTGGTCGGCCTGGTACAGCAGGATGTCGGCCACCATCAGCATCGGGTAGGTGAAGAGACCGACCGTGGTGCGGTCGGCGCCCTGCTTGGCGGACTTGTCCTTGAACTGCGTCATGCGCGAGGCCTCGCCGAAGCCGGTGAGGCAGTTCATGACCCAGCCGAGCTGGGCGTGCTCGGGGACATGGCTCTGGACGAAGAGCGTGCAGCGCTCCGGGTCGAGACCTGCGGCGAGGAGCTGGGCGGCGGCGAGCCTGGTGTTGGCGCGCAGCTCCGCGGGGTCCTGCGGGATGGTGATCGCATGCAGGTCCACGACCATGTAGAAGGCGTCGTGGGAGTCCTGCAGCGCCACCCACTGGCGGACCGCGCCGAGGTAGTTGCCGAGGTGGAACGAGCCTGCGGTGGGCTGGATTCCGGAGAGCACACGGGGGCGTTCAGAGGCCATGGAACTCATTGTCTCAGGTACGGGCAGCCGGCCCCGACCGGCCTGGCGCGCCGGGAAATACAGGTTTCCTCGCCACTGATCCGACCAACGATACAAAGTGGGCACCACCCCCGCCCGCCCCACGACGAACGGAGATCCCGTGTCGACCACGGAAACCGCCATCGCCTCCGCCGAGGCGCACAGCGCGCACAACTACCATCCGCTGCCCGTCGTCGTCGCCACGGCGGACGGGGCCTGGATGACCGATGTCGAGGGCCGCCGCTACCTCGACATGCTCGCCGGCTACTCGGCGCTCAACTTCGGACACGGCAACCGGCGCCTGATCGACGCGGCCAAGGCGCAGCTGGAGCGGGTGACGCTCACCTCACGTGCTTTTCACCACGACCGGTTCGCCGACTTCTGTACGCAGCTCGCCGAGCTGTGCGGCATGGAGTCGGTGCTGCCGATGAACACCGGGGCGGAGGCCGTGGAGACCGCGGTGAAGACGGCCCGCAAGTGGGGGTACCGGGTGAAGGGCGTCCCGGACGGAATGGCGAAGATCATCGTCGCCGCGAACAACTTCCACGGCCGCACGACCACGATCATCAGCTTCTCCACGGACCCGGAGGCGCGGGAGGACTTCGGCCCGTACACGCCGGGGTTCGAGATCGTGCCGTACGGGGATCTCACGGCGCTCCGGGAGGCGATGACCGAGAACACCGTGGCGGTGCTGATGGAGCCGATCCAGGGCGAGGCCGGGGTGCTGGTGCCGCCGCCCGGCTATCTCCCCGGGGTGCGGGCGCTCACCCGCGAGCGGAACGTGCTGTTCGTCGCGGACGAGATCCAGTCGGGTCTGGGCCGCACCGGCCGGACCTTCGCCTGCGAGCACGAGGGCGTGGTGCCGGACATGTACGTGCTCGGCAAGGCGCTGGGCGGTGGTGTGGTGCCGGTGTCGGCGGTGGTCTCGTCGCAGGACGTGCTCGGGGTGTTCCGGCCCGGTGAGCACGGTTCGACGTTCGGCGGCAATCCGCTCGCCTGCGCGGTCGCGCTGGAGGTCATCGCGATGCTGCGCACCGGTGAGTTCCAGCAGCGGGCGGCCGAGCTGGGCGAGCATCTGCATCAGGAGCTCGGGCTGCTGGTGGGCGGCGGCGCGGTGCAGGAGGTGCGCGGCCGCGGGCTGTGGGCGGGGGTCGACATCGCCCCGGGCCACGGCACCGGCCGGGAGATCTCCGAGAAGCTGATGGACCGCGGGGTGCTGGTCAAGGACACCCATGGCTCGACGATCCGGATCGCCCCGCCGCTGGTGATCAGCAAGGAGGACCTGGACTGGGGCCTCGAACAGCTCCGCGCCGTGCTGCGCGGCTGAGCCCCGGGTGGGCCCGCCCTGGCAGACTCCGCACCGTGAGACCCGACCTGACACAGCTGCGTGACCTGATCGAGGAGTCACCGGGGTTCGGCCGCGGGCCCGCGGGCGCCGTGCCGGAGGCCCTGATCCGCGAGGCCGAGGCACGCGTCGGCCCGCTGCCGCCGTCGTACCGGTGGTGGCTGGCCGAGTTCGGCCACGGACGGGCCGGGGGCGCGGACATCGCGACGGTGGCGCCGGCCGGGTTTGCCGACGACCCGGCCGGCGAGATGTACGAGGCCGTCACAGCGGGCTGGCGGCGGGACGGTGAGCGGCTCTGCTTCGCCGTCGAGCCGGACTGCGGCGACGAGTACCGCTTCGCCCTGGACCGGGCGGGCGAGGACGGGGAGTACCCGGTGGTCGGGCGGGACGGCACGGACGGGAGCGAGTACCCGGTCGCGGAGTCCTTCGCCGGGTTCCTGGCCGTCCGGGCGGCGCTGTCGCGCGGCCTGCGCGACGGCCCCAATCCTGCGGTCGCCCGGCTGTGGCGGTCGACGCCCGGCGTGCTGCTCGGCAACGGCGTGCACGTCTACGGCCCGCACGTGATCCAGGAACGCAACGAGACCTTCGAGGTGCCCCGGTACGCGCCCGGCTGGGTGCTGGTCGGGGACGACAGCGGCGGCGACGGGCTCTTCATGCGCCACCACGGCCGTGACCGCACCACCCTGTACCTGCTCGGCCTGGGCGCGGTCCACGAGGACGTCGGGGCGGCGGGCGAGCGGGTCACGGACGATCTGCTCGGCTGGCTGCGCGCGGGCGGGCCGCTGCCCGGCTGAGGGCAGCCCTCAGAGGATGACGTGCGGCAGGAAGCGGGCGTACTCGTCCGTGACCGGGCCGGCCGATTCACGGATGCCGAGCCCGGCCGCCTCGTCCTCGACGACCCACGCGCCCAGCACCACGCGGTTGCCGTCGAAGTCCGGCAGAGGTGCCAGCTCCTGGTAGCAGCACGGCTCGTCCCGCGGCACCGCGGGGCTTCCCGGCTCGTGGAGGGTGATGCCGTCCCCCTCGCGGCCGAGCAGGGGCTTGGCGACGTAGCCGCCCGACGCCGCGAGTTCGCGGGGACCGTCGAGGTAGGAGGGCAGCAGGTTCGGGTGGCCCGGGTAGAGCTCCCAGAGGATCGCCAGCAGCGCCTTGTTGGACAGCAGCATCTTCCAGGCGGGCTCGATCCAGCAGGTGGTGCCCGTACCGCCGCCGTTGTCGAGGGTGTCGAGCACATGCGGGCCGAACCGGTCGGTCGCCAGCCACTCCCACGGATACAGCTTGAAGCAGCTCCGGATGAAGCGGAGCCGGTCGTCGACGAACCGCCCGCTCAGCCGGTCCCAGCCGATCTGCTCGACGGAGAGCGCCTCCGTGCCGATGCCGGCCTGTTCCGCGGTCTCGCGCAGATACGCGACCGTCATCAGGTCCTCGCCCAGCTCGTCCCCGTCGGAGTGGGCGAAGTGCAGCGGCCCCGGCGGCAGCAGGGGCGCCTGGCGCTTCCAGGCCGCGACGAGCCGTTCGTGCAGCGAGTTCCACTGATCGGCGCCCGGGAACCGGTCCTCCATCCAGAACCACTGGGCGCTCGCGGCCTCCACCAGGGAGGTGGGGGTGTCCGCGTTGTACTCCAGCATCTTCGCCGGGCCGGTTCCGTCGTAGCGCAGGTCGAACCTGCCGTACAGGGAAGGCAGTTCGTCCCGCCGCCGCCAGGACTGGGCGATCAGATCGGCCAACCGCCGGTCGATGACGCCGAGTTCGGCGAAGCGGTCCTGCTCCACGATGTGCGCGGCGGCCGCCAGGCACATGGTGTGCAGTTCCTCGACGACGTCCTCCAGTGCCTCGACCTCGGGCAGCGAGAAGACGTAGTAGGCGCTCTCGTCCCAGTACGGGCGCAGCGATCCGTCCGGGTAGCGGGTGAGCGGAAAGACGATGCCCTGTTCCTCCACCGTCCGCTGCCAGTCGGGGCGGGGTTGTGCGGTGCGGCGTTCCATACCGGTTCAGCCGCCGCCGGTGCCCGAGCAGCCGAAACCGCCGCGGTCGACGGCGGACTTGTCGAAACTGCCGCCCTCCACCTTGCCGTTCTTGCTGCTGCCGCCGTAGTAGTACGAGCCCTTGCCGCTCTTGCACTCGTAGCTCGGCAGCTTGTCCCGGGTCAGCGGGTCGACACACCGCTTGTCCGGCTCCGAACCGCAGGACGTGATCATCGCCGCGAGCACCCCCATGCCGCCGAGCACGACCGTGCTCGACCTCAGCCTGCGCGCCATGTTTCCGTCTCCCCCGTCGTACGAATCAAGCCAATGAGGCCACTCGTCAGATTAAAGGCCCGCTGATTGCAGCGGGAAGCGGGTGCACCGGATGTCCACAAGTACAGTCGCCATGTGATCTTCGGGATGATCTGCGCGCTCGGTGCCGCCGTCTGCTTCGGCACCGCCTCGGTCCTCCAGGCGGTCGCCGCGCGGGCCGCCGCCGAGCCGGGTTCGGACTCGGGGGTCGATCCGGCCCTGCTGCTGCGCGCCCTGCGCCAGTGGCGGTACGTCGCCGGGCTCGCTCTGGACGGGTTCGGTTTCGCCCTCCAGATCATCGCCCTGCGGTCCCTGCCGATCTACGCGGTCGGCGCCGCCCTGGCCGCGAGCCTCGCGGTGACGGCGGTGGTCGCCGCGCGGCTTCTCGGGGTGCGGCTGAGCGGCGTCGAGTGGAGCGCGGTCGGTGTCGTCTGCGCCGGCCTCGGCATGCTGGGGCTCGCATCCGGCGGCGAGGGACACGGGAGCGGTTCCGCCGCCCTGGCCTGGTCGATGCTGGGGATCGCGCTGGGCATCCTGCTGATCGGCGCTGCGGCCGGCCGCCTCCCGGAGCGGTCGCGGGCGCTCGTGCTGGGGCTCGGCGCGGGCTGCGGCTTCGGGGTGGTGGAGGTCACGGTCCGGCTGATCGACGACGTGTCGCCGGCGGCGCTGCTCGCCGACCCGGCCGCGTACGCGCTGCTGCTGGGCGGCGGTTCGGCGTTCCTGCTGCTCACCTCGGCCCTGCAACGCGGTTCGGTGACGACGGCGACGGCCGGCATGGTGCTCGGCGAGACGATCGGCCCGGCGCTGGTCGGCGTGGTCTGGCTCGGCGACCGCACGCGCGACGGCCTGGAGTGGCTGGCGGTCACCGGATTCGTGGTCGCGGTGGCGGGCGCCCTGGCCCTGGCCCGCTTCGGCGAGGCCCCGACGGACGCCCCGGGGCCGGCAACGGGCACGGCCGAACGGGACCGCTGCGAGAACTGACCCGTGTGGAGTGCCCGCACCGGGCGCCCGGAGGGTCCGCCCGCGCCGCTGCCCGGGTCGCGTACGCTGGCATTCCATGGCAATTGGCACCGCGCTGTGGTCATTCGCCCTCGTCGTAGGGCTCCTCACTCTCACCCCCGGACTCGATACCGCTCTGGTCCTGCGCACCTCGGCCCTCGGCCGGCGCAGAAGAGCCTGGGGCGTCGTCCTCGGAATCCAGTCCGGCACCCTGCTGTGGGGCGTGCTCACCTCCCTCGGGGTCACCGCACTCTTCACGGCCTCCCATCTCGCCTATGTGACCCTGCGCTGGGTCGGCGCGGCCTATCTGGTCTGGATGGGTGTCCGGATGCTCCGCGACACCTTCCGCGGGCTGCCCACCGAGGGGGCGGACGACCCCGCTCCACCGGCCGGCACTGACTCGTTCGCCGGCGGCTGGCGGCAGGGAGTGCTCACCAACCTCCTCAACCCGAAGATGGGCGCCTTCTACGTCGCCGTCCTGCCCCAGTTCATCCCGGCCGGCACCGGTCACTTCACGATGGGGCTCCTGCTCGCCTGCGTGCACATCCTGATAGGTCTGGCGTGGTCGGCCGTGCTCGTGGGCTTCGCCCGGGTGCTGCACGGCTGGCTCCGCAAGCCGCAGGCCCGCCGGCTGCTCGACCGGATCACCGGGACCGTCATCGCCGCCTTCGGCGTCCGGCTGGCGCTCGGCGACTGAGCCTCAGGGCAGCACCCGGCAGAGCGCGTCCAGCGCGCCCGACCAGGCGCTGTCGGTGGGTGTCCCGTAACCGATGACCAGCGCGTCGCGGCCGGGACCGGCGTCGGGGTGGCGGAAGCGGGATATCCCCTCCAGGGCCAGGCCCTGCCACGCCGCCGCCCGGAGCACCGACGGCTCGGTGCCCTCCGGCAGTTCGAGCACGGCGTGCAGCCCGGCCGCGATGCCGCTGACCCGGACGCCGGGGGCCCGTTCCGCCAGGGCCGCGACGAGCTGGTCACGGCGGTGCCGGTAGCGCAGCCGCATCGAGCGCACATGCCGGTCGTACGCGCCCGACTCGATGAACTCCGCGAGCGTCAGCTGGTCCAGCGCGCTCGACGACCAGTCGCTCATCCCCTTGGCCTCGGACACCTCGCCCACCAGCGACTCCGGCAGCACCATCCACCCCAGGCGCAGCCCGGGAGCCAGCGATTTGCTCGTCGTGCCCAGGTGCACCACGCGTTCCGGGTCGAGGCCCTGGAGCGCGCCGACCGGCTGCCGGTCGTAGCGGAACTCACCGTCGTAGTCGTCCTCCAGGATCAGCCCGCCCGTGCCACGCGCCCAGTCCACGGCCGCGGCCCGCCGGTCGGGGTGGAGCGGCACACCCGTCGGGAACTGGTGCGCGGGCGTCATCAGGACGGCGCCCACGCCGCGCAGGGCGGCCAGTTCGCCGGTCCTCGCACCGAGCTCGTCGACCGGCAGACAGGGCAGCCGCAGCCCGGCGTCCGCGAGGAGCTTGCGGTGCACGTCCAGTCCGTACGACTCGACCGCCACCTCCCGCACCCGCTTCTTGCGCAGCACCGGCCCCATCAGCTTCAGCGCATGCACGAAACCGGCGCAGATCATGATCCGCTCCGGGTCCGCGTACACGCCGCGGGCCCGTGCAAGATAGCCGGCGAGCACGGTGCGCAGCTCGATGCGCCCGCGCGGATCGCCGTACCCGAAGGCGTCGTTGGGCGCGGCGGACAGTGCGCGCCGGGACGCCTTGAGCCAGTCGGCGCGCGGGAACGTCGAGAGGTCGGGCGACCCGCCCAGCAGGTTGTGCGCGGGCCGGGACCGCACCCCGCGGGCCCGTACGGTCCGGCCGGCCGACGGGCGCGGCTCGGCCCGCTGCGCCACCCTGGTGCCCGAGCCCTGCCGGGCGGTGAGCCAGCCCTCGGCGACCAGCTCCGCGTAGGCGTCGGCGACGGTGTTCCGTGCGATGCCCAGGTCGGCGGCGAGGCTGCGGGAGGACGGCAGCCGGGTGCCGGGCGCCAGGCGTCCCGTCCGTACGGCCTCGCGCAGCGCGTCCATGAGCCCGGCCCGCAGCCGTGGCGCCCCGGTCGTCTCAAGATGCAGGTCGGCACCGAAAGTGGCCCATGAATCCGTCATGGAAATGGACCATACCGGTGCGCCATCTGCCGCGTAGTGTCGTACCCATGACGACGAACGAGCACAGCCACCCGACCTCCGAGCTCAACCCCGAGCACTCCCCCCGCCTGCAGAACTGGGCCGGGCTCGCACCCGATGTCTACAAGGCGATGGTCCGGCTGGACGCGGCGTCCCGTAAGGGCCTCGACCCGGTCGTGGGAGAGCTGGTGAAGATCCGCGCCTCGCAGCTGAACCACTGCGCGTTCTGCCTCGACATGCACACCAAGGACGCGATCGCGGCCGGCGAGTCCGTCCAGCGGATCGTCCAGCTCAGCGCCTGGGAGGAGTCGCGGCACTTCTACACGCCCAAGGAGATCGCGGCCATCGAGCTGACCGAGGCCGTGACGGTGCTGACCGACGGCTTCGTGCCGGACGAGGTGTGGGAGAACGCCGCGAAGCACTTCGACGAGACGGAGCTCGCCCACCTCATCGCCGCGATCACGACGATCAACGCCTGGAACCGCTTCGCGGTGACCACCCGCATGGTCCCCGGTCACTACCAGCCGGGCCAGATCCAGCACTGACCCCCGCAGGCCCGCACCACGCACCGCCACTCCCCGACACCCACAGGAGCCCCGCGTGACCGCATCCGTCCTCCGCGCCCTGCATCACGACCGCGCCCCCGGCGACCCGCTGGTCGTCCCCGGCCCGTGGGACGCGGGGAGCGCGCGGGTCTTCGCCGAGGCGGGCTTCTTGACGCTCGCCACACCGAGCGCCGGGGTCGCGGCCTCGCTCGGCTACGAGGACGGGGCGACCCCCGCCGACGAGATGTTCGCGGCCGTGGCCAGGATCGTGCGGGCCGTCCCGGCCTCCGTGCCCGTCTCGGCGGACATCGAGGCGGGTTACGGACTGGCCCCGGCGGAGCTGGTGGAGCGGCTCCTCGAAACCGGGGCCGTCGGCTGCAATCTGGAGGACTCGGCCGACGGCACCCTCGTCGACGCCCAGCGGCAGGCGGACCGGCTCGCGCAGGTGAGGGCGGCGGCGGGCGACGCGCTCTTCGTGAACGCCCGCGTCGACACCTACGTCCGGGGGGTTCCCGAGGGCACGGACGTGGAGACGGAGACCGTCCGGCGCGCCCTGCTGTACGTGGCGGCGGGCGCGGACTGCGTCTACCCGATCATGGCCCCGCCCGAGGCGCTGCCCGCGCTCGCCGCCGCCGTCCCGGCCCCGCTCAACACCTTCGCCCGCCCGGACGGTCCGCCGCCGCGCCGGCTGGGCGAGCTGGGCGCCACCCGGATCACCTTCGGCCCCGGGCTCCAGCGCCGGGCGATGGCGGCGGTACGGGAGATCGCGGACGGGCTGCGGAAGGGCTGAGCGCTCAGGCGCTCCGGCCGCCGAAGGCCGCCAGGGTCCGTTCCAGCATCGGCATCGCCCGCACCACCCGGCGGGAACGGATCAGGGCGTCCCAGGCCGGCTCGAACTTCTTCCAGCCGCCCGAGTACGCCAGGTGCCTGAGCCGTTCGTGGGTGCCCGGCTGGGCGGCCGCGCCGCGCCAGATGTTGGACCACCGGTAGAAGTCGCGGTACGCGCGCCAGTACCCGTCCTCCAGCTGGCTGGGCGTCATGCCCTTCGGGCGGTAGACGACGTGGCGGGTGTCGTAGAGGTCCCAGTCCCGGTGCACGATCCGGTCCTCGGCCTCCAGCTGCTTCCACAGTCCGGTGGACGGATACGGCGTCATGATGTGGAAGGTGGCCGTCTCGATACCCTGCTCGACGGCCCACTCCACCGTACGGTCGAAGACGTCCGGGCCGTCGTGGTCGAGCCCGAAGACGAAGCTGGCGTTGACCATGACCCCGGCGTCATGGAGCCGGCGGACGGCCGCCGCGTAGTCCTTGCCGATGTTCTGGTCCTTGCGGCGCTCGGCGAGGTTCGCGCTGTTGACGGTCTCGAAGCCGACGAACAGGCTGCGCAGCCCCGCCGCCACGGCCCGCTCCAGCAGATCCGGCTGGAGCACGGACTTCACGGTGCCGGCGGCCTGCCAGAGCCGCCCCATGCCGGCCATCCCGTCGAAGAGCGCCTCGGCGAAGCGCCGGTTGCCGAGCAGATGGTCGTCCAGGAAGTACAGATGCCTGCCGGGCAGCCGCTCGATCTCGGCGAGCGCGTCGTCCACGGCCTGGGTGTAGAAGGACTTCCCGCCCTCGAAGAAGGCGTCCTTGTAGCAGAAGTCGCAGTGGTGCGGGCAGCCCCGCGAGACGACGATCGAGTTCGGTACGAGATACAGCTGCCGCTTGATCAGGTCGCGCCGTACCGGCGGCAGCCCGGCCAGGGTGCGCAGCTTCGAGTCGTACCGACGGCCCGGCATCCCGTCGCGGAATTCCTTGAGGAACAGCGGCCAGGTGTCCTCGCCCGGCCCGGTGAAGATCGTGTCGGCGTGGGCCGCGGCCTCGTCCGGGAGCGAGGTCACATGGAGGCCGCCCATGGCGACGTGGACGCCCCGGGCCCGGAAGTGGTCGGCGATCTCGTAGCCGCGCCGGGCGGAGGTGATGTAGGGCTGGACAACCAGGAGATCGGGGCTGTCCAGCGCTTCGATGTCCACCCGCTCCACGTGTTCGTCCAGGAGCGTCACCTCGTCGTCCGGGTCGAGGTACCCGGCGAGGGTCGCCAGGCCGAGCGGTGGGAAGAGCGAGTATTTGATGGGGCGGAACAGCGGGCTGGTCGCCTCGGTCAGTGCCGGAAGGATCATCGTCACGCGCATGACAGCGCAGACTCGGGAACGGGTGCGGTCAGTTCCCGGCCACCACGCCCGGACATGCCGCCGCCCCCGGCAGCGGTGCGGCCGGGGGCGGCGGGGTACGCCTCGAAGGGCGTACGGATCAGATCAGGCCGAGCTCGCGAACCGCGTCGCGCTCCTCGGTGAGCTCCTTCACCGACGCGTCGATGCGCGCACGGGAGAACTCGTTGATGTCCAGGCCCTGGACGATCTCGTACTTGCCGTCCTTCGTGGTGACCGGGAAGGACGAGATGATGCCCTCGGGCACGCCGTAGGAGCCGTCCGACGGGATACCCATGGAGGTCCAGTCGCCCGCGGCGGTGCCGTTGACCCAGGTGTGCACGTGGTCGATGGCGGCGTTGGCGGCCGAGGCGGCGGAGGACGCGCCACGGGCCTCGATGATCGCGGCGCCGCGCTTGGCGACGGTCGGGATGAAGGTGTCGGCCAGCCAGGCCTCGTCGTTGACGAGCTCGGCGGCGTTCTTGCCGGCGACCTCGGCGTGGAAGATGTCGGGGTACTGGGTCGCCGAGTGGTTGCCCCAGATCGTCAGCTTCTTGATGTCGGAGACGGCGGCACCGGTCTTGGCGGCCAGCTGCGAGATCGCGCGGTTGTGGTCGAGGCGGGTCATCGCGGTGAAGCGCTCGGCCGGTACGTCCGGGGCGGCGGCCTGCGCGATGAGCGCGTTGGTGTTGGCCGGGTTGCCGACGACGAGGACCTTGATGTCGTCCGCGGCGTTGTCGTTGATCGCCTTGCCCTGCGGCTTGAAGATGCCGCCGTTGGCGGAGAGCAGGTCGCCACGCTCCATGCCCTTCGTACGCGGGCGGGCGCCGACCAGCAGCGCGACGTTGGCACCGTCGAACGCCTTGTTGGCGTCGTCGGTGATCTCGATGCCGCGCAGCAGCGGGAAGGCGCAGTCGTCGAGCTCCATCGCGGTGCCCTCGGCGGCCTTCAGACCCTGCGGGATCTCCAGGAGACGCAGGTTGACCGGCACGTCCGGGCCGAGCAGGTGGCCGGAGGCGATGCGGAAGAGCAGCGCGTAGCCGATCTGGCCGGCTGCGCCGGTCACGGTGACATTCACGGGAGTGCGGGTCATGGCGATCTCCGTTAGACAGCTGGCGGTGGGGGCTCCTGGCCCCTGGTGCTGGACATCCCTGAATCTTGATGTGAAGAGATATCCAGCGATCAGGCTATCCGACCCGGAACCCCCCGGCGGCCCTGCCCCCTGTGGCACCGCACACAACCCGTCACACAGCGCTCACCCGGCCGAATCCCGGTCACCCGGGAGGCGGCGGCCCGGTGGCGACCCGATGGCGGCCCCCGTACGGACCGCCGTCAGCGCCCCGGCCCGGTCAGCAGCACCACCGCGGCCAGCACCAGCAGCGCGCCGACCACGCCCGCCAGGAGCACGGCCGGCCGTATCCGGCGGCCGGTGAAGCGGACGGCGACCGGGTCACCGGGCGATATCCCCGCGCCGCCCGTACCGCCTGGGTCACCTGTGCCGCCCGCGTCGCGCCCGTCGCCCGCGCCGGGGATCCTGACGCTCAGGACCGTCATGTCCTGACGCGGTTCAAAACGGCTCCAGGCCCGCTCCGCCAGCTCCCACATGGTCGTCAGGTGCGCCTGGCTGGTGTCCGTCGCCTCGGCGAGCGCGACGACCGCCCCCTTCGGCGCGAGCAGCCGCCCGTTCAGATACCGCTCCCACGAGGTCCTGCTGTAGCCCGTGCGGTCGGCCACCGCGGCGATGCTCAGCCCCCTGCGGTCGACGAGCCTGCGCAACTGGCCGGCGAACTCCCTGATCTGCGGATCGAGTTCGTCCGACAGCGCCTTCCAACGAGGCATCGCTCCCCCTTGACCGGGTCCGGTGATTCTTCCGTTCCGGACTACCCAGGAGCGGGCGCGAACGCGGGGCGGCGGGTCATCGGCACGGGGCGCACAGGGGTGTTCGGAACCCTTCGCTCCGCTGCCGCGCGCCCCCGGTTCTGCTCGCGGTCCCACTCCCGGCCCCTCCCCGGCTCCCGCCCCGGTGCCGGGACTCCGTTGCCGGACGATCACACGGTGGCGGAATGGTCACTTCCGTGCCACAGGCGACAGGCATCCCTTGAACCGGCCTCACCCCGTCGACCAGGCTGAAGTCCGGACGGGGCAAGGCCGCTCAAGTCACCGCATTCCGGGGCGTTCACGCTCCGGCGGGCCCCGTCACCGGTGTCCGTCCCTCCTCGGGGGAGGGGACGGACACCCTTTTTCGTGAGGCGCCCTTTTCGTGAGCCGCCCCTTTCGCGGGGCGCCGTCGGCCCTGCGGGCGGGCTCAGCGGATGGTGAAGTGGACCGCCTGTTCCAGGAACGGAATGTCCAGCCACGGCTTGGGCTGCGCCACCAGCGCGAGCATCACGATGAGGAAGCCGAGCAGCCCGTACGTCACCAGGTCGGTGAAGCGGGAACGTACCGCCAGCATGCCCACCGACGGCACCACCAGCCGCAGCACGGCACCCCCGATGAGGGCCGCGCCGATCAGCATCGTGCCGACCCGGAACGCCTCGGCGAACGGGTCGACGGCCACGATCAGCAGCCCGATCCCGGCCGTGCAGAGCACGGCGAGCAGCGGCCACTGACGGGCCGGGGCGGGCGCGTCCCCGGACGCGGCCCTGCCCCCGCCCTCGGGGCGCGCGGTGTCCCGGGTGAGCGACGGGAAACGCCGCGACGGGCGCGGGGCCGGTGCGGTACCGCCGCCGCCCGCCCTTTCACGAGCGCCGTCGTCACGAGCACCGCCATCACGCGCGGCGTCGTCACGCGCGGCGTCGTCACGAGCGCCGTCGTCACGAGCACCGCCATCACGCGCGGCGTCGTCACGCGCGGCGTCGTCACGGGTCGCGTCGTCACGGGTCGCGTCGTCACGCACGTCGCCGTCACGGGTCGCGTCGCCGTCACGATCCGCGGCCCGATCCGGTGCGGACGCGTCCGCCGCGTCCGCCGCCTTCTCACCCGTGCCCGGCTCGTCCGCCCGGGACGACGCCGCGGACGTGCCGTCCGCCTCGGCCGACGGGTCGGCCGGACTCGTACCAGCACCCATGGGGTTCCCTCCGGATCGGGTCGGCCGGCTCAGACGGCCGCGGCCGCGTTGCGCTCGGCCGCCTCGACCACGTTGACGAGGAGCTGGGCGCGGGTCATCGGACCGACACCGCCCGGGTTCGGGG
Source organism: Streptomyces sp. NPDC127117 (assembly GCF_042677325.1). NCBI lineage: Bacteria > Bacillati > Actinomycetota > Actinomycetes > Kitasatosporales > Streptomycetaceae > Streptomyces > Streptomyces sp. NPDC127117. The sequence goes on along the minus strand of NZ_JBHXTM010000001.1, from coordinate 399,298 downwards.
AGAGCCAGGCGGCGACCTCGGCCACGCCCGGGTGGACGTCCCCGACGATCTTGCCGTTCTCGTCCCGGCTGACGCCGACGTCGAGCACGGCGGCGCCCGGCTTCACGTCCTCGGGCTTGATGATGTGCGGCACCCCGGCGGCGGCGACGATGATGTCGGCCTGCTTGAGCTGGGCGGAAAGGTCACGCGTACCGGTGTGGCACTGGGTGACGGTGGCGTTCTCGGACTTACGGGTCAGCAGCAGCGGGATCGAGCGGCCGATGGTGACACCGCGGCCGACGACCACGACGTGCGCCCCGTTGATCTCCACACCGTGGTGGCGGAGCAACTGGACGACACCCTGCGGAGTGCAGGGCAGCGGGCCGGTCTCGTTCAGCACGAGACGGCCGAGGTTCATCGGGTGGAGGCCGTCGGCGTCCTTGGCCGGGTCCATCAGCTCCAGGACGCGGTTGGTGTCGATCCCCTTGGGCAGGGGCAGCTGCACGATGTAACCCGTGCACTCGGGGTTGGCGTTGAGCTCCCGTACGACGTCCTCGATCTCCTCCTGGGTGGCGGTGTCGGGGAGTTCGCGCTGGATGGAGGCGATGCCGACCTGCGCGCAGTCGCGGTGCTTGCCGTTCACGTACCACCGGCTGCCCGGGTCGTCCCCGACGAGCAGGGTTCCCAGGCCAGGGGTGATGCCCTGTGCCTTGAGGGCCGCCACGCGGACGGTGAGATCGGACTTGATCGCGGCTGCGGTGGCCTTGCCATCGAGAGTCTGGGCAGTCATGTCCCCATACTCGCGGATGACCCCGCCCGCGTACCAATTCGGGTACCGGGGGCGTACGCGATGTTGCACTTGCGCAACATCGACCGCCGCGACTGGACAAACTTACATTCCGCTTATAACGATTATGGCCGCAGTGCCGCAGAAGTACCCGGGGGGCGGACCACTGACTCTTCTTTCCTCCGTGCGGCCGCATCGTCCCCGCACGCACGTTGGAGGAACGCCCAGATGAGTTTCGGCGACCCGAACCCGAATCCGAACAACCCGTACGGCCAGCAGCCGAACCAGCCGCCGCAGGGTCAGCCGGGTTACGGCTACCCGCAGGCGCCGCAGGGCGTACCGCCGCAGCAGGGCCAGCCGGGCTACGGCTACCCGCAGCAGCCGGGCCAGCCGCAGGGCCAGCCCGGTTACGGCTACCCGCAGCAGGCCCCGGGCACCCTCCAGGCCAACAACGGCTACATCAACGTCCCGGTCCTGGGCACCGTCCAGGTCGCCTCGATGGGCCGCCGCCTCGGCGCGCGCTGCATCGACGCGGCGGTCATCGGTGTTCTCTACGGCATCCTCAGCGCGATCGGTCTGGCCGGTGCGATGGGCATAGCCAAGAGCGTCGACGACTGCGGCTCCTCCCTGGACCCGGGCTACCAGTCCTGCGTGAACGAGGCGAGCAGCGGCATCATCGCCACCATGCTCGGCATGATCCTGATCTTCGGTCTGATCACGCTGCTCTACGAGTGGCTGATGATCTCGCTGCTCGGCGCGACCCTCGGCAAGATGGCCCTCGGCCTGAAGGTCGTCAAGGAGAACACCGGCCTGAACCCGGGCCTCGGCGGCGGCTTCATCCGCTGGATCATCCCGATCGTCGGCGTCTTCCTCTGCTACATCGGCGCACTGCTCGTCTACCTCTCCCCGTTCTTCGACAACTCCGGGAAGCTCCAGGGCTGGCACGACCGTGCCGCCGGCACCCTGGTGATCAAGAAGTAACGCAGCACCGCGCACAGCACGAAGGGGCCGCACACCAAAACGCGCTGCCGCCCCACGCAGAAA
>NZ_JBHXTM010000001.1:313364-397478 GCF_042677325.1 Streptomyces sp. NPDC127117 | reverse complement strand
TCTACAGGCGGGGACCGACGGTCCCCCCGGCACCCTTGTTAAAAACAAGAAACGCAGCACCGCGCACACCACCACGGGCCGCAACTCCTCTCGGAGTTCCGGCCCTTCGTGCTGTGGGACCGTCAGTGGAAGAAGTGGCGCGTACCCGTGAGGTACATCGTCACGCCCGCCTTCTTCGCGGCCTCGACGACCAGCTCGTCACGGACCGAACCTCCGGGCTGGGCCACGGCCTTGATGCCCGCGGCGGTCAGGATCTCCAGCCCGTCCGGGAACGGGAAGAACGCGTCGGAGGCGGCGTACGAGCCGCGTGCCCGCTCCTCGCCCGCCCGCTCGACGGCCAGCTTCGCGGAGTCGACTCGGTTGACCTGGCCCATGCCGACGCCGACCGAGGCGCCGTCCTTGGCGAGCAGGATCGCGTTGGACTTGACCGCGCGGCAGGCCTTCCACGCGAAGGCGAGCTCCTTCAGCTCGTCCTCGGACAGGGCCTCACCGGTGGCGAGGGTCCAGTTGGCCGGGTCGTCCCCGTCGGCCTGGAGGCGGTCGGTGACCTGGAGCAGCGCGCCGCCGTCGATCGGCTTGACCTCGACCTCGGCGGACGGGGCGTCGGGGCAGCGCAGCACCCGGATGTTCTTCTTGCGGGCCAGGACCTCGACCGCGCCGTCCTCGTACGCCGGGGCGACGATGACCTCGGTGAAGATCTCCGCGACCTGCTCGGCCATGGCGACGGTCACCGGACGGTTGACGGCGATGACGCCGCCGAAGGCCGACAGCGGGTCGCAGGCGTGCGCGTTGCGGTGTGCCTCGGCAACGTCGTCGGCGATCGCGATGCCGCACGGGTTGGCGTGCTTGATGATCGCGACGCACGGCTCGGCGTGGTCGTACGCGGCCCGGCGCGCGGCGTCGGTGTCCGTGTAGTTGTTGTACGACATCTCCTTGCCGTGCAGCTGCTCCGCCTCGGCCAGGCCACCGGTGCCGGAGGTGTAGAGCGCGGCGGGCTGGTGCGGGTTCTCGCCGTACCGCAGCACGTTCTTGCGCTCGTACGTCGTGCCGAAGAAGTCGGGGAAGCCCGAGTCGTCGGCGGCGGCGTAGTCGTCCGCGAACCAGGAGGCGACGGCCACGTCGTAAGCGGCGGTGTGCTGGAACGCCTCGGCGGCCAGCCGCTTGCGGGCGGCCAGGTCGAAGCCGCCCGCCGCGACCGCGGCGAGGACGTCGGCGTACCGCTCGGGGCTGGTGACGACGGCCACGGACGGGTGGTTCTTGGCGGCGGCGCGCACCATGGACGGACCGCCGATGTCGATCTGCTCCACGCACTCGTCGGCGGAGGCGCCGGAGGCGACGGTCTCCTTGAACGGGTAGAGGTTGACGACCACCAGGTCGAACGGCTCCACGCCGAGCTCGGCGAGCTGCTCGCGGTGGGCGTCCAGGCGGAGGTCGGCGAGGATGCCGGCGTGGACGCGGGGGTGCAGCGTCTTGACGCGGCCGTCGAGGCACTCGGGGAAGCCGGTGAGCTCCTCGACCTTGGTGACCGGCACCCCTGCGGCGGCGATCCTCCCGGCGGTGGAGCCGGTGGAGACCAGCTCGACACCGGCCTCGTGCAGACCGCGGGCGAGGTCTTCGAGCCCCGTCTTGTCGTAGACACTGACCAGGGCGCGGCGGATGGGCTTATTCACCGACATGACCGAGATGAACCTTTCGTCCCTCAATGCGATAGCCGTCACGGGCGAGCCGCCCCACGGCATCGACGAGCAGCTTGCGCTCGACTTTCTTGATGCGTTCATGGAGGGCCGCTTCGCCCTCCGCCGTGTCCTCTTCGGTCACCTCGACCACGCCCTGCGCGATGATCGGACCGGTGTCGACGCCGTCGTCGACGAAGTGGACGGTGCACCCGGTGACCTTCACGCCGTACGCGAGCGCGTCGCGCACTCCGTGGGCACCGGGAAAGCTGGGAAGCAGGGCGGGGTGGGTGTTGATGAACCGGCCGCCGAACCGGGCGAGGAACTCCTTGCCCACGATCTTCATGAATCCGGCGGACACCACGAGGTCGGGGCGGTGCTCGGCCGTCGCGGCCGCGAGTGCCGCGTCCCATTCCTCGCGGGTGGCGTGGTCCTTGACCCGGCACACGAAGGTCGGCAGCCCGGCGCGCTCCGCCCGCTCCAGTCCGACGATGCCGGGGCGGTCGGCGCCGACCGCGACGATCCGCGCGCCGAAGCCCTCGGGGTCGTCACCGATGGCGTCGAGCAGGGCTTGAAGGTTCGTACCCGAACCGGAGACCAGTACGACCAGGCGCGCAGGGGCGGCGGAGGGGGGCGGGGAGGCCACGGCTGGGCCCTTTCTCGCGTGGTGAAGCAGAGTGACGCTGATTTGTATGGTCGTACGAAAGAACTGAGCCCCTCGATACGGGGAACTCTACGAACCAGCCGACCGTCAGCAACGATACCGGCACCTCGGAGGACCCCCACGGGACGGGGGTGGACGGCGACCGGCCCGGCTCCGGGGTGCGACGGCGGGCCCGGGGGGCGAGTATCGGCTGTCCGGGCCCCGCTCCCAGCTTTCGGCCGCTCCTGGCCGGGAGGTAGCGTCAGGGGACAGCGAACCGTCCGCAGGGCGGAAATGACGAGATGGGGAAGACGTTCACCACATGCCGGACCGACGCCACCGCACCGCCTTCCGCCAGCCGCTGCCCGAGCGGACCTCACTGCTGATGCGGGAACGCCAGTCCCCCACGGGCTCCTCCTCTTCTTCCTCCTCCGGAGACCCCGACACGTCCGGGGCCTCCGGCCGGACGGACGAGAACCCGTTCGCCGCGCCCCCCGAGAACCGGCCCGACCAGCCCTGGCAGCCCCGCCACCCCTCGAACAGCGGAAACGGCGACGGGGACGGCAACAAGGACGGCTCCTCCGACGACCGGCAGGCCTGGGGCGGCCAGTGGAGCAGCCGGCAGCCCGGCCGCCAGAGCGGCGGCTTCGGCGGACGCCCCGGAGGCCAGGGCGGCTCGAACGGCCAGGGCGGGCCCGAGGGCAGCCCCGGTGGGCTGCGCTGGGATCCGACCGACCCCGCCCAGCGCCGTGCGCGCTACGCGCTGCTCGGCGGCATGTGGGCCTTCTTCTTCGCCCTCTTCGACTTCCCGGAGATCGCCCTGCTGCTCGGCGCGCTCTCCGTGTACTGGGCGATCAGCTCGCTCCGGGCCAAGCCGAAGAGTGCGTCCGCCACGGCGGCCGACGGCTCCGGCCAGGGGACGGCCGCTGCCGGGACGACCGGTGCCGGGACGACCGGTGCCGCCGCTCCCGGGCGGGTTCCGGCGGCCGGATCCGCTCCGGGCACGCCCGCCGCGCCGGCCGGTGGCCGACAGCAGACCACGGCCGCGGTGAGCGGCCTGGTGACGGCGCTGCTCGCGCTCTCGATCGTCGCGACGACCTACACGGTGCAGCTGGTCTACCGCGACTACTACACCTGCGTGAACGACGCCCTGACCAAGACCGGCCAGCTGTCCTGCAACGACCTGCTGCCGAAGCCGCTGGAGCCCTTCTTCGGCGTCAAGAACTAGGGCCTTCCGTCTGGATCGGGCCGCATCGGGCAGCGGGGTCCGGTGTCGTGCATCGCAAGGCGGAGGAGGGAGTCGACGCAGAGCGCCGGCGACCGACGACAACGCGGCGAGGCGCGGCACCGGGGCACGCGAGCCCGGGATGCTCCGGACGAGAGACCCTGGAGCGTCCGGCTTCGGGGCGAGCAGGTCCCGAAGCCGCCCAGGGCGTTCAGCTGTTTCCGGACGGCCCGGCCTCCTCGGGCCGGGCCGTCCGCTCGTGCCAGGGGTCGGTCGGCAGGAAGTCGTACGGCTCGAAGCCCTCGTCCTGGTCCGGAACGGCCATGCGGGCGGCGGGCGGCGTTACCGGCGTCGATGTCGCCGCAGCGGGACGACGAGCGGGACGGGAAGCGGGGGCGCCCGCGGACACGGCGCCGGAGTCGCCCCCCTGCGCCGCCCCCTCCTCATCGCCGCCGCCCCGGCGTCCGGACCACCGCCACCACCGCCGGTCGCCGCCGTGCGATCCCCGCGACGCCTCCTCGCGGGCGCGGGCGGGGGCGGGAACAGCCGAGGCGGATGCGGACACCGACGCCGGGACCGGCTCCGGCTCCCGTTCCGGCCGCGGCTTCCCGGCCGTCTCCCCCTCCGTCCCCTCTTCCGTATCCGTGACGGCGCCGGGCTCCCGCAGCCGCCAGGCCCGGAGCAGCAGCGCGCCGGGGATGCCGAGCAGCGCCGTCCACGCCAGGGCCGCCGCACCCGTGAGCCACCACACCGGCCCGAACTCCGCCAGTGCCCGGGTGCCGAGCGGCCCCCCGGCGGCCGCCGCCAGCACCGCCGTACCGGCCCCGCACCCCACCGCCGCCAGGGCCGCCGTCAGCGCGGTCTCCCCCGGGCTCCAGGCGTCCTCCCGCGCGGCACCCGGGGGCGCGGCCCGCCGTACGGTGAACCAGGCGACCGTCGCCCCGGCCGCGACCGGCACCCCGGCGGCCGACCAGTTCAGGACCGTCCCCGGGCCCTCGGCGGGCATCGCGGCGAGCAGCGGGAAGCCGGGCAGCGCCGGACGGCCCGAGAAGGCGAGCGGGGTGACCGTGGACGCCGTGCCGAGAGCGAAGCCCGGCCCGAGCCCGTAGGCCGCACCCCACACCGCCGCGTTCGGCACCAGCACCAGCGCGAGCAGGAAGACCGAGACCCGGCCGGCCCAGTCGCCCGAGAGCTGGACGAACGACTGCTGGGCGGGGTGCGCGTGCCACATCAGCGCCACCGCGACGAGCAGCGCCCCGCCGCCGAGCAGCACCGACACCCCGGCCGCCGCCGTCCGGCACGCCGTCCCCGCGTGTTCCCTGAACCGGCCGCGCGCCAGCGCCTCGTGCAGACTCACCGGCGCCCAGGACGGCGGCGGCCCGACCGGCCGCCCGGCCGCCGTCCAGACCCCGGCCGCCGCCGCGCCCACCACCACGAGCGCCGCCGGGAAGAGCAGCGACGGCGGGTGCACGGACAGCGGTCCGCCCCGCCCGTAGTACGCGACGGCCGCCCCGACCAGCAGATATCCGGTGACGACCATGGTGAACGCCCCCGCCTCCGAGGGGACCGGGCGCCCCTCCTCGGGCACCAGGACATCCCGCGCCGCACGGTGCACCAGCCACACCGGCACCACGGCGAGCAGCAGCGGAACGATGCCCACCGGGGCGGGAACCCCGCTGAGCGTGCCGGCCCTGATCAGCTCCGCGCCGTGGGCGAGCAGCCAGAGCCCGGCCGCCGCGTGGAGCGCGCCGCCCGGGCTGCTGTCGGAGGTGGGGGAGCTGATCCACAGCATCAGGACGAGGACGGCGATCGAGCCCACTCCCAGCCCGGCCGCAACCGCTCCACGCAAAAGGGCGTACGCCAGCACGGCGGGCCGGCCCTGCTCGGCCGACAACGACGGGCTGCTTCCGGTCACTTGGGTCACTCGGCCATGCTGCCAACGACACGCGCTTATTCCGCGTAACAGGCGAACGGTCGCTGTGTCGCCCAATATACGTTTATGTACTTTTTTACCCAGTGCAGCCCCACCGGGGGTTCTTCATGACGCAGAGATCGACCGATACGGCCTCTGCGCACCCGCTCCCCTCCCCCAAGGAGCGACGCAGACTGCGTGAGGCGAAGTCACTGAGTGAAGAGCAGGTCGCGGCGGCCATGGGCGTCACGCGCGCCACGGTCCGGTCCTGGGAGACCGGCCGCACCACTCCCCGCGGGCGGAAACGCGAGGCGTACGCCAGGCTGATCAGCGGTGGCCGGCCAAGCCCGCAGACCACCCCACCGAGCGCCCGGACCAAACCGGGCGCCCCGAACACCCGGCCGAAGGCCGCCGTCAAACGTGCGGTCCGACCGGCAGCGCCGAAGACGGTCGCGAGGCTCTCCAAGCCGGTGACGTCCACGAAGCCGCCGTCGCGCCCGCCGACCCCCGTCGAAGCCACCGGGAGCACCGCCATGGCCCCGACCGAGCCCGGCACCACCCCCGATCTGCCCGGCGCATCCGCAATGCCCGGACCGGCCGCCACGGCCGGAACCACCAGAACCACCGAAGCCACTGGGACCACCGGAACCGCTGGAACCGGCGGAACCGCCGGAATCACTGGAACCGCCGAATCTGCCGGAATCACCGGAACGGCCCCTGGCGGGCTCTCCCCCGAGGAGGCGTTCGATGCCCTGTACAGGCACTCCGCCGCCGGCCTGTTCCGCCAGACGTTTCTGCTGACCGGGCGTCGGAACCTCTCCCTGGAGTCCGTCGCACGGGCCTTCGCACTGGCCTGGGAGCGCTGGCCCGAGGTCGCGGTGGACCGGGATCCGGTGGGCTGGGTCCGGGCCGCCGCGTACGAGTACGCCATGTCGCCGTGGCACCGGCTGCGCCGCACCCACCGCCGGCTCGACCCGCCGCCGGCCGATCCCGGTCCGCGGGCGCTGCTCGACGCGCTGCTGGAGCTGCCGCCGTCGTACCGCAGCACCCTGCTGCTCTACGACGGCGTCGGCCTGGATCTGCCGGAGACGGCGGCGGAGACGGAGGCGAGCACCCCGGCGGCGGCGGGCAGGCTGATGAACGCCCGTGCCGCGGTCGCCGAGCGGCTGCCCGAACTGGCGGAGGGCTCGTCGCCCGCCGAGCAGTCGGCGCTGCTGCACGAGCGGCTCGGGGCGCTGGCCCTGGCCCAGCCCTCCGACTCGCTGCCCCCGCCCGTCGTGATCCGCACGGACAGCGAGCGCAGGGCCCAGCTGTGGACCCGGGCGGCCCTCTCGTTCACGGTGCTGCTCATCGGGCTGACGCTGTTCACGCTGGGCACCGCCCCGACGCGGTACGAGACCCCGGAGTCACCCGCCCAGCAGGTCGGCGGGGTGCCGCCGCGGGGCGGTCCGCAGAAGCTGACGCCGCAGGACATCAAGCTGCACAAGCAGCTCCACGGCGAGCTCGTACGGGGACCGGCGCGGCTGGTCCCCGAGGCCGGCTGAGCCGCTCCGGGACGGCGGCGGAGAAACCGAAACGGCGCGGGTCCGTACCCCTTGATCGGGTACGGACCCGCGCCGTCTGTGCGGTGACGCGATACTGCGTGCGGCGGTACTGCGCCGACGCGGTGGAGCGATCAGGCGCCGAGGATCTCGCGGGCCAGCTTGGCGGTCTCGGTCGGCGTCTTGCCGACCTTGACGCCGGCGGCCTCAAGGGCCTCCTTCTTCGCCTGGGCGGTGCCGGAGGAGCCGGAGACGATGGCACCGGCGTGGCCCATGGTCTTGCCCTCGGGGGCGGTGAAGCCCGCGACGTAACCGACGACCGGCTTGGTGACGTTGGCCTTGATGAAGTCGGCCGCACGCTCCTCGGCGTCGCCGCCGATCTCGCCGATCATCACGATCAGGTCGGTCTCGGGGTCGGCCTCGAACGCCGCGAGGGCGTCGATGTGCGTCGTACCGATGACCGGGTCGCCACCGATGCCGACGGCGGACGAGAAGCCGATGTCACGGAGCTCGTACATCATCTGGTAGGTCAGCGTGCCGGACTTGGACACGAGACCGATGCGGCCGGGCTTGGTGATGTCACCCGGGATGATGCCGGCGTTGGACTGGCCGGGGGTGATCAGGCCGGGGCAGTTCGGGCCGATGATCCGGGTCTTGTTGCCCTTCGAACCGGCGTACGCCCAGAAGGCGGCCGAGTCGTGGACGGCGATGCCCTCGGTGATGACGACCGCGAGGGGGATCTCGGCGTCGATCGCCTCGACGACGGCGGCCTTCGCGAAGGCCGGCGGCACGAAGAGGACGGACACGTTAGCGCCGGTCTTCTCCATCGCCTCGGCGACGGAGCCGAAGACCGGTACCTCGGTGCCGTCGAAGTCGACGGAGGTGCCGGCCTTGCGCGGGTTCACGCCGCCGACGATGTTGGTGCCGTCGGCGAGCATGAGCTTGGTGTGCTTCATGCCGGTGGCACCGGTCATCCCCTGGACGATGACCTTGCTGTCCTTGGTGAGGAAGATTGCCATGGTGTTGGAGTCCCTCGTCCTTTACTTCGCAGCCGCGGCGAGCTCGGCGGCCTTGTCGGCCGCGCCGTCCATGGTGTCCACGCGCTGAACCAGCGGGTGGTTGGCGTCGGAAAGGATCTTGCGACCCAGCTCCGCGTTGTTGCCGTCGAGGCGCACGACCAGCGGCTTGGTGACTTCCTCGCCCTTGGACTTGAGCAGCGCGAGCGCCTGGACGATGCCGTTGGCGACCTCGTCGCACGCGGTGATGCCACCGAAGACGTTGACGAAGACGGACTTGACGTCCGGGTCGCCGAGGATGATCTCCAGGCCGTTCGCCATGACCTCGGCGGAGGCGCCGCCACCGATGTCGAGGAAGTTGGCGGGCTTCACGTTGCCGTGGTTCTCACCGGCGTACGCGACGACGTCCAGCGTCGACATGACCAGACCGGCACCGTTGCCGATGATGCCGACCTCGCCGTCGAGCTTGACGTAGTTGAGGTTCTTGGCCTTGGCGGCGGCCTCAAGCGGGTTGGCCGCGGCCTTGTCCTCAAGCGCCTCGTGCTCGGGCTGACGGAAGTCGGCGTTCTCGTCGAGAGACACCTTTCCGTCCAGCGCGATGATGTCGCCGGAGGCGACCTTGGCGAGCGGGTTCACCTCGACGAGGAGCGCGTCCTCGGCGACGAAGGTGTCCCACAGCGTCACCAGGACCTCGGCGACCTTCTCGGCGACCTCGGCCGGGAACTTCGCCTGGGCGACGATCTCGCGGGCCTTCTCGATGGTGACGCCGGAGTTGGAGTCGACCGGGACCTTCGCGAGGGCCTCGGGGGTCTTCTCCGCGACCTCCTCGATGTCCATGCCACCCTGCACCGAGGCCATGGCCAGGAAGGTGCGGTTGGTGCGGTCGAGGAGGTACGAGACGTAGTACTCCTCAAGAATCTCCGGCGCGGTCTCGGCGATCATCACCTTGTGGACCGTGTGGCCCTTGATGTCCATGCCGAGGATGTCGGTCGCGCGGGCGACCGCCTCGTCGGGGGTGGCGGCCAGCTTGACGCCGCCGGCCTTGCCGCGGCCGCCGACCTTCACCTGCGCCTTGACGACAGACTTGCCGCCCAGCCGCTCGGTCGCCTCGCGGGCTGCCTCAGGCGTGTCGATGACTTCACCGGCCAGCACCGGTACACCGTGCTTGGCGAAGAGGTCCCTCGCCTGGTACTCGAACAGGTCCACGCGCGTCCGTCCCTTAATCAATGGTCTCGCGGTTCGTTTTCTGCGTGGGCGTGCCGCGAGGGGCAACGTGACTGCTCTGTCACTAGGAAGGCGCACACGGTGACCCGGGGTACGCGGCATGTCCATCTCGCAGGTTATCCCCGAGCTCCGCAGGACCCTAAATCACAGATCACACCTGAGCGGTGATTACGGTCACAGATCATGCTGGTGGCGGGTCGTGACGGCCCGAACGGGGGTGCGTGACGCAGCGGCCGCGCGGCCCCGGGGGTTAGCGACGAGTGTCCTTGTCCGGTACGGGGAGTGGCCGCTTCTCGATGGCCGCCGCCATCACGTCCGGGAAGAGGTCCGGGGTGCACGCGAAGGCCGGTGCGCCCAGGGCCCCGAGCGCCGCCGCGTGGTCGCGGTCGTAGGCGGGCGCGCCCTCGTCGGACAGCGCGAGCAGCGTCACGAACTGCACGCCGGAGGCCTTCATCGCGGCCACCCGCTTCAGCATCTCGTTGCGTATGCCGCCCTCGTAGAGGTCGCTGATGAGCACGACCACGGTGTCGGCGGGGCGGGTGATCCGCGACTGGCAGTGGGCGAGCGCGCGGTTGATGTCGGTGCCGCCACCGAGCTGGGTGCCGAAGAGCACGTCCACGGGGTCGTCGAGCTGATCGGTGAGGTCGACCACCGCCGTGTCGAAGACGACGAGCCTCGTTCGCAGGGTGCGCATGGACGCGAGCACCGCGCCGAAGACGGAGGCGTAGACGACCGAGGCGGCCATCGACCCCGACTGGTCGATGCAGAGGATGACGTCCTTCTTCACGGACCGGGCGGCCCGTCCGTAGCCGATGAGCCGCTCGGGAACGACGGTGCCGTACTCGGGGAGGTAGTTCTTGAGGTTGGCCCGGATGGTGCGGTCCCAGTCGATGTCGTGGTGACGGGGCCGGTCGATCTTCGCCGAGCGGTCCAGCGCGCCGGTGAGCGTGGCCCGGGTGCGGGCGGCGAGCCGCTTCTCCAGGTCCTCGACGACCTTGCGCACGACCGCTCTCGCGGTCTCCTTCGTCGTCTCGGGCATGGCCTTGTTGAGCGAGAGGAGTGTGCCCACGAGATGGACGTCGGCCTCGACCGCCTCCAGCATCTCCGGTTCGAGGAGGAGCGCGGCGAGACCGAGCCGGTCGATCGCGTCGCGCTGCATGACCTGGACGACTGAGCTGGGGAAGTACGTGCGGATGTCGCCGAGCCAGCGGGCCACGGAAGGGGCGGAGGCCCCGAGTCCGGCCGAGCGGCTGTTCCTGCCCCGGCCGCCCTGCTTGCCTCCGTCGCCGTACAGCGCGGTCAGCGCGCCGTCCATCGCGGCATCGCGGCCGGTGAGGGTGCAGCCGGTGCTCTCGGCGCTGTCCGCGCCCAGCACCAGCCGCCACCGCCGCAGCCGCTCGTCGTTCGCCGGACCGGACGGCGGTGTGCGCGTCGGGGGCGGTGTGTCCGGTTCGTGGGCGGGGGGCGGTGTGGTGCTGGTCGCGTTCGGCGTCCGGGCCGGGGACGGTGCGGTGCCGACCGTGCCCGATGCCCCGGCCGGGGACGGTGCGGTGCCGGTCGCGTTCGATGTCCGGGCCGGGGACGGTGCGGGGCCGGTCGTGCCCGATGCCCCGGCCGGGGACGGTGTGGTGCCGGTCGTGCCCGATGCCCCGGCCGGGGACGGTGTGGTGCCGGTCGTACTCGTGGTCATGCCGTTGCCCCCAGCGGTTCCTCGATGTTCGCGGCTTTTCCGGCCTGCCCGGACGAGGCGTCGCCGTCCGGGCCCGGATCGTCGTGCAGTCCGAGCAACAGGCGCAGCACCGGCTCGACCGCGTCGGCCCGGGCCTCGTCCAGCCCCGGACCGAATCCGGGGGCCGGAGCCCCGGCCTCCGTGCCCGTACCAGTGGCTGCCGGTCCTCCGGCGGACGGGCCTCGCCGCACCAGCTCGCCCAGGGTGCGCCGTACGCCCGCTTCGTACGCCGAGAACGTGCGCCGCAGCAGTGGCAGCACATCGGCGAACTGGTGGGCGGGCACGCCCGTGAGCCAGGCGTCGACCAGGCCGAGCAGCCGCTCGTCGTGGACGAGCAGCATGCCGCCGCCGGCGGCTCCGCCGACGAACCCCTCGATCCACTCCGCGGCGTCGGCCGGGGGCGTGCCGGGCGAGAGGGCCAGGCCCATGAGCCGTGCCGCGTCGTCCTCCGCGAGCCGTCCTTCGTCGAGCAGCAGGCGGGTGGCGCGCCCCCGGATGACTCCGGCGACCGTGTCCCGGGCGGCGAGCTTGTGCAGTACGGCCGTCCAGCGCCCGCGCAACCCGCCGGTGCCGGTGCCGGCGTCCGTGCCCGTGCCCGTGCCCGTGCCGGTGTCCGCGTCCGCGCCCGTGCCGGCGTCCGTGCCCACGTCCGTACATGCACCCGCACCCGTCCGCGTGCCCGCGCCCGTGCCGGCGTCCGCGCCCGTGCCAGCGTCCGTGCCCACGTCCGTACATGCGCCCGCACCCGTCCGCGTGCCCGTGCCGGTGCCGGCGTCCGTGCCGGTGCCGGCGTCCGTGCCGGTGCCGGTGCCGGCGTCCGTGCCGGTGCCGGTGCCGGCGTCCGTGCCCGTCCCCGCGCCCGTCCCCGTGCCGGTGTTCGCCGGTGCGGCTCCGGTGAGCAGTCCGATCGCGGTGTGGACCCCGTCCACCCGGGCGCGCAGTTCGGCGGCGCCATCGGCGTCCAGCCCGGTGCAGGCGGGCGGCAGGCCGACGCAGATCCGCTCGGCGAGCCCGGCCGCGACCTCGGTGAGCGCCGCGGTGTCCGTGGACCGCACGTCGCCGTAGCGCAGGGTGCGGGCCAGCGCGGGCAGCGCGTCGGCGAGATGGCCGACATCGGAGTCGAGCGCGGCGCGGTCGGCGAGGGCCCGCATCACCACGGGCAGCGCGTCGGGCAGTTCGGCCAGGAGGCACTGCTCGGCGAGGGCCGTGACCTCGGCGAGCGCGGTCGCGGAGGCCGCCTGCGAACCGGCCTTGGCGGTGGCCGCGGAGAGCACGGTGGTGCCCCAGGTCCCGGCCTCCGCGACCTGTACGTACAGCTCGGGTTCCCAGCGCAGCCGCCAGCTCTCCCGGAAGGTGCCGGTGCTCGCCCGGGCGGCGGCGGGCTCGCCCCAGCCGACGGCGAGGACGCGCAGCCGGTGCAACAGCCTGCTGCGGGCCGCGTCATTGTCCTTGCGCAGGTCGAGCTCCAACTCCCGCTCCTGCGCCTCCGGTTTGAGCCGGAGCGTGCGCTGCTGACGGGTGAGGTCGCGTTGCAGGGGTACGGCGGGGGCGGTGTCCGGGACTTCGCCCAGGGCCTCGCCGACGATCAGCCGGTCCTGGACGAGCGCGAGCGGCACATCGGAGCCTTCGCACATCACGGCACGGATCGCGTCCGTCGTCTCGCCCAGCCCGGCGAGCGGGCGGCCACGCATGGCGGCCAGGGTCTCGGCGAGCCGGACGGCCTCGATGACATGGGCGGACGACACGAACCGGTCCTCGTCACGCATGAGTCCGGCGACCTTGGTCATCCACCGCTCGATCGGGCGGTCCGGGGCATCGAAGAGGTGTCCGTACCAGCCGGGCGAGTCGATGCCCGCGCCGTAGCCGCTGCGCCGGGCCAGCCGCCGGTGCGACCAGGGAACCCAGGTCAGCTCGGCCTTGACCTTGGGCAGTCCCTTCAGCAGGGCGCGGTCGGCGGTGAGCGTGGTCCTCGTACCGAGCGCGGGCACGTGCCAGGCACCGCAGACGACCGCGATGTCGTCGCCGAACTCCTTGCCGGCCTTTCGCAGTTGGATGCGCATGTGTGCCTCGCGGACGGCGTCACGGGGATGGCCGCCGTCCCCGTACACCTCGCGCAGGGCGGTCATCGCCTCGGCGAGGGCGGCGAACGGTGCCCGCGGGTCCGCGGCTTCGCCGTCCCGGGTGCGGTGTTCGACGACGTCCTCCCACCAGCGCTCCGGGTCGTCGTAGCCCGCCGTCCGGGCGAGCACGCCGATGGGGTCGATCGGGGCCCGCTCGACCGAGCCCGCCGCCCCCTCCTCACCTTCCGCTCCCCCGGCTCCCCCGTCCCCTTCTCTCTCTTCCCTCGTCCCGCTCCCGCCCCCGTTCTCGTCGCTGTCCGCTTCGTGTTCCGCGGCCTGTGCCATGGCCAGGGAGTTGGCTGCGGGCAGGTCGATGAACCGGACCGGAACGCCCTGTTCAAGGGCCCAGCGGATCGCGATCCACTCGGGCGAGAACGCGGCCAGCGGCCAGAACGCCGCCTGTCCCGGGTCGTCGACGGCATGGGCGAGCAGCGCGACCGGTGGCCGCATCCGCGCGTCGGCCGCCAGCGGCAGCAGCGCGTCGGCCTCCGGCGGCCCCTCCACGAGCACGGCCTGCGGGCGGGCGGCATCCAGCGCGGCGCGGACTGCGCGGGCCGAGCCCGGTCCGTGGTGCCGCACCCCCAGCAGCAGCGGTCCCGCAGGACGCTCGGCCCGGGTCATGCGGATACCTCGCGGCAGGCGCGGTAGAAGTCCTTCCACCCGTCCCGCTCCCGGACCACCGTCTCCAGGTACTCCTGCCAGACCACGCGATCGGCGGCGGGATCGCGGACGACCGCGCCGAGGATGCCCGCCGCCACGTCGCCGGGGCGCAGCATCCCGTCGCCGAAGTGCGCGGCCAGGGCAAGGCCGTTGGTGACGACGGAGATCGCCTCGGCCGTCGACAGCGTCCCCGAGGGGGACTTGAGCCTGGTGCGGCCGTCGGTGGTGACTCCGTCGCGCAGTTCGCGGAAGACCGTGACGACGCGGCGGATCTCGGTCATGCCGTCCGGCGAGGCCGGGAGGTCGAGCGAGCGCCCTATCTGGTCGACGCGCCGGGACACGATGTCGACCTCGGCGTCGGGCGTGGCCGGCAGCGGGAGCACGACGGTGTTGAACCGGCGGCGCAGGGCGCTGGACAGCTCGTTGACGCCGCGGTCGCGGTCGTTGGCGGTGGCGATGACGTTGAATCCGCGGACCGCCTGGACCTCCTGTCCCAGCTCGGGGACGGGGAGCGTCTTCTCCGACAGGATCGTGATGAGCGAGTCCTGCACATCGGCGGGGATACGCGTGAGTTCCTCGATCCGCGCCGTCATGCCGTCGGACATGGCGCGCATGAGCGGGCTGGGCACCAGGGCGTCGCGGCTGGGCCCGTGCGCGAGCAGCTGCGCGTAGTTCCAGCCGTAGCGGACCGCCTCTTCCGGGGTGCCCGCCGTGCCCTGGACGAGCAGTGTCGAGTCCCCGCTGACGGCGGCCGCGAGGTGTTCCGAAACCCAGGTCTTGGCGGTCCCCGGAACACCGAGGAGCAGCAGGGCCCGGTCGGTGGCGAGGGTGGTCACGGCGACCTCGACGAGTCTGCGTGGGCCGACGTACTTCGGTGTGATCACGGTGCCGTCCGACAGGGCGCCACCCAGCAGATAGGTGGCGACGGCCCACGGCGAGAGCTTCCAACGGGCGGGGCGCGGGCGGTCGTCGGCCGCGGCGAGGGCCTTCAGCTCATGGGCGAAGGCGTCCTCGGCATGCGGTCGCAGAGCCTGTACGTCGACGGCGGCAGTGGTTTCGGACACGGTCATGGATCCCCCTCCGGATCGGTCGACCCGATGTGGTTCCCACCGTGCACCATGGCACTGACAATCGGCCGCGGACCGTGCGGAGCGAGCAGCGTCCGAATGCGCGCGTGACGACGAATCAGCAGGTCGGAGCGATTGTCAGTGGGGCGCTCTACCGTCGTTCCCATGCTGCTATCTCACGGGGGAGAACCCTTGCGCACCGCCGCTCCGGTGGCGCGCTGGACGGTGGAGCAGGTGTTGGCCCTCGCTCCCGATGACGCGTCACGCAGGGCGGGGAGCAAGCTCGGTTCGGCGGGTCCGTGGTCGGGCGGCGGGTGCGACGGTTCGGGTGCGGTGTGGGGACAGTGCAAGGGGAGCGGGAGCAAGCCGTATCTGACGGTGGTCGACATCACCGGCCCCGCCTACAAGTGCAGTTGTCCGAGCCGGAAGTTCCCGTGCAAGCACGCGCTGGGGCTGCTGCTTGTCTGGGCATCGGGCGAATCGACCCTGCCCGCGGGCGAGGTGCCCGACTGGGCCGGTGAGTGGCTTGCGGGCCGTCGCAAGCGGTCGGTGGAGCAGGCGGAGAATCGTGCCGGGACGGATGGCGCCCCGTCCGCGGGCCCGGCCGACCCGGAGGCCGCCCGGCGGAGGGCCGAGCGCCGCGCCGAGCGGATCACCGGCGGTGCACAGGAGCTGGAGGAGCGGCTGGCCGATCTGCTGCGCGGGGGGCTGGCGGCGGCCGACCAGCCGGGTTACGGGCTCTGGGAGGAGACGGCGGCCCGCATGGTCGATGCACAGGCACCCGGACTGGCGGCACGGGTGCGGGAGTTGGGCTCCATACCCTCGTCCGGTCCGGGCTGGCCGGCCCGGCTGCTGGAGGAGTGCGCGCTGCTGCATCTGCTGGACAGCGCATGGCTGGGGATCGACCGGTTGCCGGAGCCGCTGGCGGCCACGGTCCGTACCCGGGTGGGGCTGACCGCCGCCGCCGAGGGCCCGCCGGTCCGTGACCACTGGCTGGTCCTCGCCCAGTACGACACCCCGGACGGCAAGATCGTCGCGCGCCGCATCTGGCTGTACGGGAGGGAGACGGGCCGCACGGCACTGTTGCTCTCCTTCGGAGCGGCCGGGCGCTCCCCCGGCCTGACACTGCCGGTCGGCGTCACGATCGACGCCGAGATCACGCCCCATCCGGGCTCCGTCCGGCTGCGGGCGGAGCTGGGCCGGCAGTTCGGTGTGCCGTCGCCGTCCGGTACGCCGCCACCGGGCGGTACGGCAGCCGCCGCGATCGGCGGTTACGGGGACGCCCTGCGGGAGGACCCCTGGCTGGATGCCTGGCCGGTGACCCTGCGCGATGTCATACCCGTGCCGTCCGGGGACGGCTGGCAGCTGGTGGACGCGGCGGGCGATGCGGCGCTGCCCATCGCCCCGGCAGCTCTGTCCCGGCCCGGACTGTGGAAGCTCGTCGCGCTCTCCGGCGGCTCTCCGGTCACGGTCTTCGGCGAATGCGGCCACCGCGGCTTCGACCCGTTCGCGGCCTGGTCCACCGGGTCCGACGACGGCTCCGGGATCGGGATCGGAGTCAGGGGCGGAGCCGAGGCCGGGGGCGGAGTCGGGGGCAGGGGCGGAGCCGAGGCCGGGGGCGGAACCGCCACCGGAACCGTCGCCGCAGCCGGAACCACGGGCGTCGCCGGAACCCGGGCCGTTGCCAGAGCCGCGACCGGAACCGGAACCGAAACCAGGGGCGTCACCGGATCCGCAGCCGGAACCAGGACCAGAACCGAGATCGGAACCGGGATCGGAACCGGGGCCGAGGCCGCAACCCGGGCCGGAGCCGATGCCGGCTCCGGCCGGACCCGGACCAGGGCCACAACCGGCACCGGGAGCGATACCGACCCCGGCCTGTCCCAGACCGGAACCGGAACCGCAGCCGGTACCGGGAGCGGTACCGGCTCCGGCCGGGCCGGGGTGGCGTCCGGGATTGTGCCGCTCGTCTGACGTTGGGCCCGAAGTTCGAAGGGGGATTCCATGCAAGGGGAACCGATGCCTCGCACCGTCACACCCGCGCCGTGGGAGGAGCTCGTCACCACAGCGCTGCTCGGCACCGATCGCCGCCCGGTGGCGGGAGACGGCGGCCCTGCCGGGCTGCTGGACGCGGCGGCGCTCCACACCGTGCGGCGCAGGGCGGGGCTCCGGCCCGCCGCACCCGCCGCCCGGCCCGAGCCGGCGCCTGTCGACCAACGGCCGCCGCTGCCCCCGGCCGCGCGGCGCAGGCTCGCCCAGCTGCTGGCGGACCGCTCGGCATCGGGCGGCTCGGGCGGCCGACGGGGTACGGCGCCCGATCTCACGGAGCTGATCCCGCAGTGGCTGGCCACCGCCAACCAGCAGGGCTTCCGGGCCCCGGCCGCACTGCTCCCGGCCCTGCTCGACGCGGCCAGGGCCCGTACGGATCTCCGTCCACAGGCCCTGACCTTCGCCGGGCCGCGCGGATTGTGGCTGGCGGGTCTGAACCCCGAGTGGAAGTTCGCGCTGCGCGGTTCGTCCGGCGGCTCGTCGCTGCCCGACCCGACGGAGCCGGAAGCGGTCACCCGGCTGTGGGAGGAGGGGCTGTTCGCCGAGCGGGTCGCCCTGCTCGGGGCGGTTCGGGCGCACGATCCCGTCGCGGCGCTCGCGCTGCTCGCGACCACCTGGACCACCGAGCGGGCCGAGGACCGGCTGATGTTTCTGGACTCGCTGCGCACCGGGCTGTCCGCGGTGGACGAACCCTTCCTGGAACAGGCGCTCTCCGACCGCAGCCGCAATGTCCGCTCGACCGCCGCCGAACTGCTCTCCGGGCTGCCGGAGTCGGCGCTCGCCGGCCGGATGGCGTCCCGCGCACTGTCCTGCGTGAGCCCGGACCTCACCGGCGACGTGGCCTCGGTCGCCGTGGAGGCACCGCATGAGTGCGACGCCGCGATGGAGCGGGACGGTGTGGTGGCGGCGCCGCCGTCCGGGCGGGGGGAACGGTCCTGGTGGCTCGGCCAGTTGGTGGAGGCGACGCCGCTCGCCACCTGGCCGGCCCGGTTCGGCGGCCGCTCCGCGCAGGAGATCGTCGGCCTTCCGGTCGCGGACGGCTGGGCCGAGGAACTGCACGCGGCATGGTGCCGGGCGACGGTGCGGCAGCGTGACCCCGAGTGGGCCCGCGCACTGCTCGGCGCCCCCTCCGTACCTCCGTCGAACGGCCCCGGTACGGCGTCGCTCGCCGAGCGGTCGAAGCTCCTCGGCATACTCCCGCCGGCCGAGCGGGCGGGCTGGGTGGCCGACTTCATTGCCGCGCACGGGCTGTCGGAGGCCTTCCAGCTCCTGGGGGTCTGCCCGACCCCCTGGGCCGGGCCGCTGGGCCGCGCGGTCGTCGACGCCCTGGACATCGCCCGGGACGCGGGCAGCTATCCCTGGAGCTTCAGCGGCGTGATGGGTCTCGCCGAACGCTGTCTGAACCCGGCCGAGGCGGACCGCCTGGAGGTCCTCACCACCACCCCGGACGAACCGGAGGACGCCTCACCGGGCGCGAACGGCTACTGGTCGGAGGCCTTCCAGCGGTTGGTCTCCACGCTGCGGCTGCGCGCGGCGATGGACGCGGAGCTGGCCCCGGCAGCCTGACGAAGCCGACGGCGGACGAGCCGGGACGGAGCAGGGCCGGGCAGGGCGCAAGGCCAGGCACGGGGCAGCGCAACGAGGGACGGCGCAGCGCGGCAGAACAGGCCGCGGCAAGACACGGCGGGGCGGAGGGCCGGGCAGGACAATGCCCCGCCCCTCCAGGACAGTGCCCAGCCCCTCCCGGACAATGCCCAGCCCCTTCCGGACAGTGCCCAGCCCCTCCCGGACAGTGCCCAGCCCCTCCAGGACAGTGCCCCGCCCCTCCCGGCGACATGGCGTGCGGGCGGGACGGGGACAGGGCCCGGATGACCGGCGAGAGGGTCAGGCTTCGGCGGGGTGGCGGACGTTCGCGTTGACCCAGTCGACGATCGACGCCGTCGTGGCGCCCGGGGTGAAGATCTCCGCGACGCCCTGGTCCTTCAGCGGCGCGATGTCCGCCTCCGGGATGATGCCGCCGCCGAAGACCTTGATGTCCTCCGCCTCGCGCTCCTTCAACAGCTCGATCACCTTGGCGAAGAGCGTGTTGTGCGCACCGGAGAGGATCGAGAGGCCGATCGCGTCGGCATCCTCCTGGATCGCGGTGTCCACGATCTGCTCGGGCGTCTGGTGGAGCCCGGTGTAGATGACCTCCATACCCGCGTCGCGCAGCGCCCTGGCGATCACCTTGGCCCCGCGATCATGGCCGTCCAGGCCCGGCTTCGCCACCACCACACGGATCGGACCGGTCACACCCATCACTGCCTCCACATGCGTCTCCCGTGCCTGAAGGGCCGGGGATGTGAACGAACGTTATCTACAGCATCCCGCAAGCCGTCGTTTCGCGGTGGACGGGGAGGGGGAAATCACACGTGGGACATGTTCACCGGGCGCCGTTCCCATAATCACGCGGCACACCTGCCGTGCGGGACCGGCCGCCAGGGGAGCCGCTACGAGGGTCGCCGTACCACCGCGCCGCCAGCCGCGCGGCACGGTGGTACGGGCCGCTCGGCCGGGCAGTCCAGCCGGCCGACGGGTCGACCGCACCTCCGTGCCGGCACCCCACGAGAGGGCATCCGGGGCCGGAGCCGCCTCCCCCGCTTGCCGAAGCAGGAGGTCGGCCATGAAGGACCTGCCTTTTCTTCCCCCGCTGCTGCGCCGGCCCTGCCCGTGGCCTGCCGACCTACTGCCGTCCGCACTGCTGAAGGCCACCGCACTGGAGCTGGCAGTGCTCGCCGGGCATGTGCTCATGTACCCCACCGGCCTGTATCCGACCAGCACACAGCCCACCGGCGTCACGGGGGATCGACGGGCCGCGCCCCACTCGTCCGGCCCGCGCACCGCACCCCCCGGTGCCACCGCACCCCCCGGCGCCACCGACCCGGCCGGGGCCCCCGCCCTCCCGCCCGAGGGCGACGAGCGCCCCCCGGTCATCCTGTTGCACGGCTTCATCGACAACCGTTCGGTCTTCGTTCTGCTGCGCCGCTCCCTGGCCCGGCACGGCTGGCGCCATCTGGAGTCGCTCAACTACTCGCCGCTGACCTGCGACATCCGGACGGCGGCCGAACTGCTCGCGCGGCATGTCGAGGAGATCTGCGCCCGCACCGGACACCGCGAGGTCGACATCGTCGGGCACAGCCTGGGCGGTCTGATCGCCCGCTACTACGTGCAGCGGCTCGGCGGTGACCAGCGGGTACGCACGCTGGTCACCCTCGGCACACCTCATGGGGGCACGGCTGTCGCCCCGCTGGCGAGCGCTCACCCCATCGTGCGCCAGATGCGCACGGGATCGGCACCGATCGAGGAGCTGCGCAGGCCCGCGCCCGGCTGCCGCACCCGGTTCGTGAGCTTCTGGAGCGAGCTCGACCGGGTGATCGTCCCGGCCGAGGCGGCCTGTATCGACCATCCGGATCTCGACGCGCAGAACGTACGCGTCACCGGGATCGGCCATCTCGCACTGCCGGTGCATCCGGCCGTCGCCGCCGCCGTCCGGCAGGCGCTGGAGTCCCGCGAACCGACGGCCGAGACGAGCGGAACGGCAGGAGCCGCGTGAATCGTCGGGGCCGATCGGACCGGCAGAGCCTCCGGAGACCCCACAAATAGAACGCGTTTCGAACATACGGCCAAGGCTGTGTGAGCAGTCCGTCGAAAGACGGCCGATTGCCCGTTTCCTGAGCCGCCCATGCCCGCCGAAGATTGTCGGCGTCACGTACCGCCGGGTACAGTCGCGGCCACTGCTCCCCCTGGGATCCCCCACGCCGGACCCCAGAGCACAGGTCCTGCTGCCGAGGCGAGAGAGAAGTTGGTGAACGACCAGCACCCCCACGCCGGGTACGCCGGATACGACAGTGAGGCGACCGGCAGCTTCGACAGCGACCCGCTCTTCGGATCGCTCCCCGGCGGTCACGACGGCGCGTACGGCAGCGGCTACGGCGCCGGGCAGTCCGGGTACAGCGGTCAGTACGACTCCACCCAGTGGGACACCGGCGCACACCCGACCACCTCGTACGACGCCTACGCCCCGTACGCCACGCAGCCCCAGCAGCAGTACGAGGCGGCGCAGACGTACGAGACCACGGCCACCTGGACGCCCGTGGCCGACTACGGCACGGAAGCGACCACCACCGCCACGTTCGCCGGCATCCCGGCACAGGGCGGCTCCCCGGACACCACGGGCCAGTGGGACACCGGCAACTGGCACACGAACGACCAGTGGGCCACCGGCGAAACGGCCGTGTACGACTCCGGCGCGTACGACGCCACCGCCTGGAACACCGGCGCCACGCCCGAGCACGATCAGCAAATCGCGCAAACCGCAGAAACCGCACAGGTGTCCTACGAGGCGCGGCCGGCACACGAGGCTCCCGAAGCTCACGAGACCTATACCGGCCTGGGCTCCTACGACCCCTACGAGCCCTACCTCACCGACGGCGCGGCCGACGCGGACGGCACGGACGGCACGGACGGCACAGCGGACGACGCGCATGACGCGGGCGTCGCGGTCGCCATGGATATCGCGGACATCGCGGACGCCGCACCCGGCCCGCACCGCACCCTCAGCCGCTCCGCCACCCGCAGCGGTGGCGGAGGCCGCAGTCGGCGGCGTTCCCCCTCGAAGCGTTCCGCGCTCCTCACCGTCGCCATTCCCTCCGCCTGCGTGATGAGCGTGGCCGGCATCGCCGCCGCCTCCGTCGGCGGGCTGGGCGGCGAGGACAAGAAGGACGACAGCAAGACCACGATGGCGGCGTCCGACCCCGGCTCCGTCAAGGCGGGTGTGGCCAACAACAAGCTGGACACCCAGCTCGCCAACCTCAGCGCCGACGCGGAGAACTTCGCCGACCGCGCCAGCCGCACCCAGGAGCGCATCGACCTGCGGGAGCGGCAGGCCGCCGAGAAGAAGAAGCGCGAGGAAGAGGCCGCCCGCAAGGAGGCCCTGCGCCCCAAGTTCGTCATGCCGGTCAAGCAGCACGGCCTCAGCGCGTACTTCGGCCAGGCGGGCGTCAACTGGATGTCCGTGCACACGGGCATCGACTTCCCCGTCATGGGGGGCACGCCCGTGATGGCCGCGACCGACGGCACCGTGCGCACCCAGCTGAACAGCGCCTACGGGAACATGGCCATCGTCACCATGGCCGACGGGACCGAGACCTGGTACTGCCACCTCAGTGGCACCAAGATCCGCTCGGGCCCGGTCAAGGCCGGTGATGTCATCGCGTACTCCGGCGACACCGGGAACTCGACCGGTCCGCACCTGCACTTCGAGGTACGGCCCGGGGGCGGAGCGGCAGTGGACCCACTGCCCTGGCTCCGCAGCCACGGCGTCAACCCGACCTGAGCCGAAAACGGGCGGGGCCGCGGCCCCGCCCGTCGCTCGCCCCGTCTACAGCTTCTCGACCGGCGCGTACCGCAGCAGCAGCTTCTTCGGGCGCTCGTCACCGAAGTCGACCGTGGCCTTCGCCTGGTCGCCGACGCCCTCGACGGCCGTGACCGTGCCGAGCCCGAACTGGTCGTGCGTGACCCGGTCCCCGACGGTCAGCGCGATCGTCGGCTTGTCGGAGGTCCGCCGGGTCGCGAAGCCCGAGGGGCCGGAGCGCGAACGCGAGGCGGACAGCGACGAGGTGATCCCCGACGTCGGTCCGGCCGGTGCCGCCATCGGCCCCTTCCGCTTCCACTCCAGGTGCTGGTCCGGGATCTCCTCCAGGAACCGCGACGGCGGGTTGTACGAGGGCTGCCCCCACGCGCTGCGCATCGCCGCCCGGGTCAGATAGAGCCGCTCGCGGGCCCGGGTGATGCCGACGTAGGCGAGCCGCCGCTCCTCCTCCAGCTCCTTCACCTGTCCCAGCGCCCGCATGTGCGGGAAGACGCCGTCCTCCATGCCGGTCAGGAAGACGACCGGGAATTCGAGGCCCTTCGCGGTGTGCAGCGTCATCAGCGTGATGACGCCGGAGCCGTCCTCGTCCTCGTCGGGGATCTGGTCGGAGTCGGCGACGAGCGCGACCTTCTCCAGGAACTCCGCGAGCGTGCCCGTCCCCGCGCCGGTGCCGGTGGCCGCGTCCGCGCCGTCCTCGCCCGCCGCACCGGCCGCGCCCTGCTCCTGCTCGAATTCGAGGGCCACGGCGGCCAGTTCCTGAAGGTTCTCGATCCGGGTCTCGTCCTGCGGGTCGGTGGACGCCTGGAGTTCGGCGAGGTAGCCGGTGCGCTCCAGGACGGCCTCCAGGACCACCGCGGGGCCCGCGCCCGATTCGACGATCGTGCGCAGCTCCTCCATCAGGGTGTTGAACCGCTTGACGGCGTTGGCCGACCGGGCCGCCATGCCGTACGCCTCGTCGACCCTGCGCAGCGCCTGCGGGAAGGTGATCTTCTCGCGCAGGGACAGCGCGTCGATCATCGCCTCGGCACGGTCGCCGATGCCGCGCTTGGGCACGTTGAGGATGCGGCGCAGCGGGACGGTGTCCTCCGGATTGGCCAGGACGCGCAGGTAGGCCAGGATGTCCCGGACCTCCTTGCGCTCGTAGAAGCGCACGCCGCCGACGACCTTGTAGGGCAGGCCGACGCGGATGAAGATCTCTTCGAAGACGCGGGACTGCGCGTTCGTACGGTAGAAGATCGCGACGTCACCGGCCTTGGCGTCGCCCGCGTCGGTGAGCCGGTCGATCTCGTCGGCGACGAACTGCGCCTCGTCGTGCTCGGTGTCGGCGACGTAGCCGGTGATGCGGGCGCCGGTGCCGGCGTTGGTCCAGAGGTTCTTGGGGCGGCGGCTCTCGTTGCGCTCGATGACCGCGTTGGCGGCGGACAGGATCGTCTGCGTGGAGCGGTAGTTCTGCTCCAGCAGGATCGTGGTCGCGTTCGGGTAGTCCTCCTCGAACTGGAGGATGTTGCGGATGGTCGCGCCGCGGAAGGCGTAGATCGACTGGTCCGCGTCACCCACGACGCACAGCTCGGCCGGGGCGTCGCCCTCGCCCGCCGGGCCGACCAGCTCGCGCACGAGGGTGTACTGGGCGTGGTTGGTGTCCTGGTACTCGTCGACCAGGACGTGGCGGAAGCGGCGGCGGTAGTGCTCGGCGACGTCCGGGAACGCCTGGAGCAGGTGGACCGTCGTCATGATGATGTCGTCGAAGTCCAGCGCGTTGGCCTCGCGCAGCCGGGACTGGTACATCGCGTAGGCCTGGGCGAGGGTCTTCTCGAAGCCGTCCGCGGCCTGGCCGGCGAAGGTCTCCTCGTCGATCAGCTCGTTCTTCAGGTTGGAGACCTTGGCGGTGAACGACTTCGGCGGGAAGCGCTTCGGGTCCAGGTCGAGGTCGCGGCAGACCAGGGCCATCAGCCGCTTGGAGTCGGCGGCGTCGTAGATCGAGAACGACGAGGTGAAGCCGAGCCGCTTCGACTCGCGGCGCAGGATGCGTACGCACGCGCTGTGGAAGGTCATGACCCACATCGCGTTGGCGCGCGGACCGACGAGCTGCTCGACGCGCTCCTTCATCTCGCCCGCGGCCTTGTTGGTGAAGGTGATCGCCAGGATCTGGCCGGGGTGCACCCCGCGCTCCGCGAGCAGGTGGGCGATCCGGTGGGTCAGCACCCGGGTCTTGCCCGAGCCGGCCCCGGCGACGATGAGCAGCGGGGAGCCCGCGTGGACGACGGCGGCGCGCTGCTCGGTGTTCAGCCCGTCGAGGAGCGCCGCGGAGTCGATGACGGGGCGGTGCGCGCCGTCGCGGTAATAGGCGTCCCTGGGCGGCGGGGGCCCGTCGAACACGCCCGCGAAGAGGTCCTCCGGGACCGCTTCGGGTACGGAGTCCTCGGGGGGCGGCGGGGGCTCTTCCTCCGAGTGCTGGAGGCCGGCCAGGAAACTGTCGTCAAAGAGGCTGCTCATCGCTTGTCGAGTCTAGGCCGCCGCACCGACACCCGTCGGCCTCATGACGAACCGCACACGACCGACGGCACACAAAGAGAGCGGTCACCCACTCCCCGTAAGGGAATCCGGTCGGCGGCACCCCGCTCCGGCAAGGTCACGAAAATGTATCGGGCATATCGAACATCAACCTTCACAGCAGCACCATGGGTTGGCTAGCGTGCTCGACCGGGCGGCCCGTACCCCCTTGAGGCGAACCACGCCTAGCGGGCGCCCCCGCCGAATCCGGGCTGCCTTCAATGGAGTTCGGAACCGGGGACCCACACGCAGTACCGGGGTGAATCGGTCCTTATCCCCCACTCGGACCGTAGGGCAGCCTTCCGTTCCGCCCGAACCCGACAGCTAACCCGGTAGGCGGTCCACGGAAGGAGATGCCGGCCTTGGCGTCGCATCGCAAACCGCGCACCCGGGTGCGCACCACCGCACCGGCCGTCGGGCTCACCACTGCGGCCCTGGCGTCCGTGACCCTGCTCTCCACGCAGAGCGCCGTGGCCGCGCCCGATCCGAAGCCCCGCGTCGAGGACGTACAGAAGAAGGTCGACGACCTCTACCGGCAGGCGGGCACCGCGACCCAGCAGTACAACCAGGCGAAGGAAGCCTCCGCCGCCCAGCGCGCCAAGGTCGACGCCCTGCTGGACGACGTCGCGAAGCGCGCCGACAGGCTCAACGACGCCCGCAGGACGCTCGGCACCTACGCGGCCGCGCAGTACCGCAGCGGCTCCATCACGCCGAGCGCGACGTTCTTCCTGGCCGACGACCCGCAGTCGTACTTCGACCAGAGCCAGCTGATGGACCGGATGACCAGCCGGCAGCAGAAGGCGATCACGGACTTCCGTACGCAGCAGGCCAAGGCGGCGAAGAAGCGTTCCGAGGCGGTGCGGAGCCTGGAGACGCTGACGACGACGCAGACCACGCTGCGCACCAGCAAGCGGAACGTCCAGAAGAAGCTGGGCGAGGCGCGCACGCTGCTGTCGAAGCTGACCGCCGAGGAGAAGGCGCGACTGGCGGCGATCGAGCGCAAGAAGGAGGCGGAGGCCGAGCGCAAGGCGCAGGAGCTGGCGAAGCAGCAGGCCGCCGCGAAGGCCGAGGCGGACCGCGAGGCCGAGGAGGCCGCGAAGGGGTCGGGGGGCGGCAGCGGTACGGGGACGGGCAGCGGGACCGGCTCGGACAGCAGCGCCACCACCAAGGCGGAGAAGGTCCTCGCCTTCGCCAGGGCCCAGCTCGGCAAGCCGTACGTCTGGGGCGCGACGGGCCCGGCGTCGTACGACTGCTCCGGGCTCACCCAGGCCGCCTGGAAGGCGGCGGGGGTCGGCATCCCGCGCACCACGTGGGACCAGGTCAAGGTCGGCACCCGGGTCGCCACGGCGGACCTGCGGCCGGGGGATCTCGTCTTCTTCTACGACGACATCAGCCACGTCGGCATCTACAAGGGCGACGGGATGATGATCCACGCGCCGAAGCCCGGCGCGAACGTGCGCGAGGAGTCGATCTACTACATGCCGATCTACGGCAGCGTGCGCCCGGCGTAGCGTGCCTCCACCCGTCGCGCCGCCCCTGCACCGGGGCGGGGGCGGGGCGGGGGGGGGGGGTGGACAGCCGGGGGGTTGAGTATTTGTTGGTGGGGAGCCCCCCCCCCCCCCCCCCCGCGGCCCCCCGCTTCCTTGCCGCCGGGGCCCCACGGCCAGGGTGAGCGGCAGCGCAGCCGAGCGCCGTGCCGCCGCGGCCACTTGGGCCAGACTCATCGGATTCTCACCACTTCTCCCGCCCGCGCCGAGGTCGGGCGGCCGTCTCTCGCCGCGATCCGCCCCGACACCACAACGGTATCGATGCCTTCGGGTGCCAGCAGGGGGCGGTCGAAGTCGGCGGTGTCGCGCACCGACGACGGGTCCAGTACGACCAGATCGGCGACGGCCCCGTCGCGGACCACGCCGCGGCCGGTGAGCCCGAACCGCCCGGCGGGCAGGCCGGTCATCTTGTGCACCGCACTCTCCAGCGGGAGCAGTCGTTCGTCGCGGGTGTAACGGCCGAGTACCCGGGCGAAGCTTCCCGCCCAGCGCGGATGCGGCCGACCGGGTTTGGGGACACCGTCCGAGCCGATCATCGACAGCGGGCTGGCGATGACCCGGCGGACGTCGTCCTCTCGCATGGAATGGCTGATGATGGTCACTTCGCCCTGCTCGGCCAGCAGGAGATCGCAGGCCAGGTCGACCGGATGGATGCCGCGCTCGGCCGCGAGGTCGGCGATGCTGCGCCCCTCGGCCTCGGGCCGCGTCCGCGCGGCGGCCACCGAGATGAGGTCCCAGCCGCCGTTTCCCACGGTGTTCTCCCACCCCTCGACGCCCCGAGCGATGTCCGTCCTGATCCGGTCGCGGGTCTCGGGCCGGCGCAACCGTTCCAGCAGCGCACCGACGCCGCCCTCACTCGCCCACGGGGGCAGCATGGCGTGCAGGACGGTGCTGCCCGCCGTGTACGGATAGACGTCGCACAGCACGTCCACGCCTTCGGCGCGGGCTCGTTCCAGCCGGGGCAGGGTGCGCAGTGTGGCGCCCCAGGCGTGCCGGCCCGCGGTCTTGTGGTGGGAGATCTGCAGCGGGGCGCCGGAGCGTACGGCGATCTCCAGGGCCTCCTCCAGCGCGGACTCCACCTGTGACATCTCGTCGCGCAGATGGGTGACGTAGGGCTTGCCGTGACGGGCGGCGACCCTGGCCAGCGCGACGATCTCCTCGGTGTCGGCGTACGTGCCGGGAGGGTAGATCAGCCCGGTGGACAGACCGGCCGCCCCCTGGGCCAGCGACCGGTCGAGCAGCGCGCACATGGCGTCCAGCTCGTCGGGCCGCGGCGGCCGGGCCTCGAAGCCCATCACTCCGGCGCGCAGCGTGCCGTGGCCGATCAGCGAGGCGATGTGGGTGTGGCGCAGAGCCGGGTCCTGTCCGGTGGCGAACGCGTCGAAGTCCACCGAGGGCCGCACCGGTCCGAGCCCGAACGTCACCCTGAGATGCTCGGCGAGCTCCGGCAGCCGGCGGGGGAGCGAGGGGAACAGGCTGGTCCCGCAGTTGCCGCAGATCTCCGTGGTGACGCCCTGGAGCAGCGGAGCGAGACGGAGGTCGTCGATCGGCTCCGTGGTACCGCCGGCTCCGTGGGGCGCGGCGAGGGCGTCGGAGTGCGTGTGCACGTCGATGAAGCCGGGGGCGACGACCCGCCCGGCCACGTCCAGGGTCTCGACGGCCGAGCCAGGGGCGCCGGCGGGGAGCACGGCGATCCGCCCGTCCACCACCGCGACGTCCGCTTCCCGGGCCGGTGCGCCGGTTCCGTCCACGAGGGTGCCGCCGCGCAGCAGCAGATCCAGGGGGCGGCCCATCACAGCACCGTCGACAGGAAGGCCCGCGTGCGGTCGTGCCGCGGGGCGGTGAACAGCATGTCGGGGCTACCGGCCTCGACGACGGCACCCCGGTCCATGAAGAGGACCCGGTCGGCGACCTCGCGGGCGAAGCCCATCTCGTGGGTGACCACGACCATCGTCATACCGCTGCGGGCCAGGTCGCGCATGACGCCGAGCACCTCGCCGACGAGTTCGGGATCGAGGGCGGAGGTGGGTTCGTCGAAGAGCATGAGGGTGGGCTCCATGGCCAGTGCGCGGGCGATCGCCACGCGCTGCTGCTGCCCGCCGGACAGCTGCCCCGGGTAGTGGTCCGCCCGGTCCGCGAGACCGACGTCGGCCAGCAGCTCGCGGGCCTGCTTCTCGGCCTGTGCACGGGTCCGGCCCTTGACGGCGACCGGACCCTCCATCACGTTCTGCAGCGCTGTGCGGTGCGGGAACAGGTGGAACCGCTGGAACACCATGCCGATCCGCTCGCGCTGGCGCCGCACGTCCCGGGCCCGCCGCTCGCGCAGCACCCGGCCGGACGGGCCGTGCTGTTCGTAGCCGACCAGCTCACCGTCCATCCACACCCGCCCCGCGTCGATCCGTTCGAGGTGGTTGAAGCAGCGCAGCAGTGTGGATTTCCCGGACCCGGAGGGGCCGATGACACAGAGCACCTCACCGCTGCGGACGTCGAGGTCGATGCCCTTCAGTACCTCGGTGTCACCGAACCTCTTGCGGACCCCGCGGGCTTTGAGGATCACGTCGTTCATGCCGCTGCTCCCTTCCTGGCCCGTCCGGGCAGAAGATTGGCCAGGATTCTGCTCCGCAGCACGGGAGCGGTACCGGGGCTGTAGCGTCGCTCGACGGCGTGCTGTCCGATGCTCGCGATCGTGGTGAGCACGAGATACCAGATCGAGGCCACCAGGAGCAGTGCGACCACTTCGAAGTTGGCGAGATAGAGGTGCTGGGAGACGGTCATCAGGTCGGCGCCGGCGATGACCGAGACCAGCGAGGTCGTCTTGAGCATGGAGATGAACTGGTTGCCGAACGGCGGGATGATGACTCGCATCGCCTGCGGAAGGATGATCCGGGACAGGATCTGACGGTTCGACATCCCGATCGAGGCTCCCGCCTCGCGCTGGCCGGGATCCACGCTCTGAATGCCGGCCCGCACGATCTCGGCCATGTAGGCGCCCTCGTTGATGGAGAGACCGAGGAGCGCGGCCACGAAACCGGTGATCACCTGGTTGGACTGCCAGCTGATGAGTTTGGGGCCGTCGAACGGGATTCCGATGCTGATCACGGGGAACAGCAGGGCCAGGTTGAACCAGAAGATGAGCTGGACCAGCAGCGGGGTGCCCCGGAAGAACCAGGTGTAGGCACCGGCGGTGAGCCGCAGGACGGGGCTGTCGGACAGCTGCATCACCGCGACGACGACGCCGATGGCGATGCCGAGGGCCATCGAGACGAGAGTGAGCTGAATGGTCACCCCGAGGCCCTTGAGGATCACGCCGTCGAACTGGTACTCGGCGACGATGTCCCAGTGCAGATTGGGATTGACGATGACGGTGTAGGCGAGCCACACCGCGAACAGAGTGGCGGCGAGGACCGCGAGCCAGCGTCCGGGACGCGGGCGTCCGGTCACCTGGAGGGAGAGGTCGTCCTCCTGCGGCGTCCCGTCGGCGGGGGTGCAGTCCGGCGCCCGGCCGAGGGCGGAGCCGGGTATTTTCTGGTGGTTCATATCTGTTCTCACTGCCCGTCGTTGACGGTGGCCTCGGGCACGGCGCTGCCGCCGACTCCCCAGGTGTCGAGGATCTTCTTGTAGTCGCCGTTGTCGATGAGTTCCTGCAGGGCCTTGTGGACGGCGTCGCGCAGCCCGCCCTGGCTCTTCGCGGACGCGATGCCCCAGGGGGCGGTGCCGTACTGCTCGGGCAGGACCTCGTACGCGCTGCTCTTCTTGATGAACATCTTGGCGACGGGATAGTCGACGATGGTCGCGACCGCGCGCCCACTGTCCAGTTGCAGCAGCCCGGTCGGTGCGTCCTCGCTCTGCGAGATCCGCATCTTCTCCTGGCACTTGGCGTTCTGTTCCTCGCCGATATGGAGGTTGGAGCTGCCCTTGGCGAGGACGACGGTCTTTCCGCAGAGGTCCGCGAGGGACTTGATGCCCTGCGGGTTGCCCTGCTTCGTCATGATGACTCCACCGGTGCGGAAGTAGTCGACGAAGTCGACCGCCCGGCGTCGCTGCGCACTGTCCGTCATGGACGACATGACCAGGTCGAACCGCCCGGACTCCAGACCGGGGATCAGTCCGTCGAAGGCGGCGTTGGTGAGTTCCAGCTTCAGCTTGAGCCGCTCGGCGAGGGCCTTGGCCAGATCGGGGTCGACGCCGGTGAGCCGGGTGGTGCCGGGCTCGTACATCTCCATCGGCGGGTAGCCGACCGCGGTGGCCACCCGGAGCACACCCTTCTCCCGGTACGGAGCGGGCAGCAGCTCGGCCGCGGTCCGGCCGGAGGCGGCCTGTGCCGCGGCCCCGGACGGGGCGTCGCCCTGACCGGAGCGCCCACAGGCGGTGGCCGCGAGAGCCACCACGGCCAGGGCTGCCAGACAGCGCAGAGAACGGGGACGATTCATCGGATTCTCCCTCACGGGGTGGCGGTGCGCCGATGCTGGCAGTCGTGCCCCGGTGAATGGAAGATGATGAAGCTATTCATGCCTGACCATCGAAATCCGTACGGGTCCGGTTCCCCGGCACGCCGTCGGCGGAGCGCCCCTGCGAACTGCGCCACGCAGGGCTCCTGACTGGTAAATGCCCTGGTCAGGTGCCATTCTCTGGTGTCTGGAAGAAGCCCGAATGCTTCGGCGAGTACGACACCGGGAGGTTCTTCGTCTGCCGGCGGTGCGCAGCACCGATGCGATCCACCGGTAGCAGCCGGATCTCCCGGCAGGGGTGCGCACCCGCCCGGCGCAGGATCTCCCGCTCCGGACGGCATTCCTTCTCCGCCTTTACCGGACGTGCGTTCTCCGCACCCAGCCGCGCCGACTCGTCCTCCGGGCCCTGCGATGCGCCGGCGCCTGCCGGACGATCGTCGCGGCCTCGGCGAGCGCCTCGGGCGGCCTCGATGGCCTCGTACAGCGGGTACGCCAGCCTGTCGTCGGGGTGGAAGGCCTGGATGCTGGGGTGGGACTTGAACCCCCTGACCCCGAACTCCTCCACCATGCGGTGGATCTGACGGACCGCCGCCCCGCCCTTGTGCGGGTCGACGCCGGCGAACGGGATGATCACGTCCGGGTTCTGCGCGGCCGCCTCGGCGATCTCCTCGTCCGGCACCGGCGGCGTGCCGGTGGCCGACTCCGCGTCCACCGTGAAGACCACGCAGGCCATTTTCCGCTCCCGGTAGTGGGCGGCTATCTCCGGCAGGGTGGGGTGGCAGTGCTCCGGCTTGAAGTAGCTGCCGGCGGCGCTGTCCAGCTCCGCCGAGAGGGAAGTGCCGCCCTGGGCGGAGACTTCGGCGTGGGTGTGGACGTCGATCGCGACGAGTTCGTCGAGGTCAGCATGGCTTTTCCCCTCACAGCCGCGGGGCGGGGATGCCGAAGGTCTGCGGGGCACGGCCCACGGTCACCGGCCAGGCGTCGGCGATCGCGTCGGCGCTCCAGCCCCGTCGGCGTACGCCACCGAGACCTCCTGCGGGTGCGACCAGAGAGACAGTTTGTCGCCGATGCCGATGCACCGGCCGTTCACGTCGGCCGAGGCGTTCGAGGCGAGAAGGTCACCAGACCTGCGACGTCCTCGACGGTGCCGAACCCCTCGCCCTTGCGCAGGCTGTCGGGGAAGGCCGTGCCGTCCTGCTCCAGCGTCTCGATGTGCGGGGCGAGGGCGGGGACGGTCTTGGTCATGGCGGTCGCGACGACCGGGATGACGGCGTTCGCGGTGATGCCCGCGCGCCAGCTCCATCGTCCAGGTGCGCACCATCGCGGCGATGCCGGCCTTGGCGGCGGCGTAGTCGGTCGACTTCCTGGTCCGCTGGAGCGGCGGATCCGGGCCCGCCGGGGCCGGCGACGACCTCGGCGGGCAGCTCCTGCTCCACACCCACTGGCTCGACCTGGTGCGGCGCGACCCGCACCTGCCCGCCGAACACCTGCCCGAGGAATGGCCGGCCGCGCGCCGAGGAGCTCTTCCGGGAACTGGCGCACCGCTTCGAGCCCGGGGCGGGCCGGATCGCGCACGAGATCCTCGACCGCTGGGATCCTTCCGGATCTGTCTGACCGGCCTGACCTGCGGAAACGAGCGCGTGGGCTTACGTCAACACCATTGACCTTACCGGTTCCGGGCGGGTCTCATTACGGTATTCCGAAGGCACGCACCTCCGCGATCCCAAGGAGCCCGCCCCATGGACCACCTCACCTCGCTCCGGGACGCCGAACCGACCCCGTTCCGGCCGGACGACCCCGACCGGCCGCAGGCCACCTCCGCCCTGACCGGGGGCACCACCCGCGCCCTCCTCGTGGTCGGCGGAGAGTACCCGGGCCTCTGGACCGCCGTCGTCGCCAGGGAGTGCGACCCCTCGCTCGACGTGGTACTCATCGAGACCGACGGGACAGACGAGGCCGGCGGTGCGGCTTCCGGCCGCAACGGCGGATTCTGCCGGTCCAGCCCCACCCACAGCCTGCACAACGGCCTCGACCCGTCGGCCCGGCGCTCCCGCCCTTGTCCTCACCGGCATCGACTCCCGTCCCGATGTGAACGCCCAGGTCAAGGACTCCGGCACCGTCGGCGCCGCGATCGCCGCCGTCGACGAGGGCGTCACGGCCCTCGCCCTCTCCTCCACCGGGGACGAGACCGACGTCAGTTCTCCGCTTCTGCGAAGAACGGCCGGGCGCCCCGCACCGAGACCGTCAGGAATGCCGACGCGGAGGCCCTGTACGGGCAGCACCGCATCTCCGTCGCTCCGGTGACCGCCGACCGTGCCTACGGAGCGAAGCCCCCGAGCCCCGGGGCCTTGGGGAAGATGCGCCACTGCGTCGAGCACGAAGCCCCCGAGTCCGAACCGCCCACGGCAGGAGCCCCATCTCATGACCGACACCCGTGACCCCCTTGTCTCCACGAACCGCGGGCCCGTGCTCGGCGAGCGCCGCGCCGACGGCAGCCTCCGCTTCCTCGGTATTCCGTACGCCCAGCCACCGGTGGGTGACCTGCGGTTCGCCGCGCCCGTCCCGCCCGGGCCGTGGTCGGAGCCGCTGGACGCCACGGCGTACGGGCCGACGGCTCAGCGGCGCCCGTTCGCCGACGTGACGACGATTCCCGAGCCGTCGATTCCGGGCGAGGGCGTCCTGAACCTCAACGTCTTCACCCCCGACACCGATCCGGAATCCGGACTGCCCGTCCTCGTATGGATCCACGGCGGCGGATTCGTGGCAGGCTCGGCGGCGAGCCCCTGGTACGACGGGGCCGCGTTCAACCGGGACGGGGTCGTCCTCGTGTCCCTCGGCTACCGGCTGGGAATCGAGGGGTTCCTGCACGTGGAGGGCGCCCCGGACAACCGTGGTGTACGGGACTGGATCACCGCCCTGGAGTGGGTGCGGGACAACATCGCGGCCTTCGGCGGCGACCCGGCCGAGGTGACGATCGCCGGCCAGTCGGCGGGCGGCGGCGCGGTCCAGACCCTGCTTGCCGTGCCGTCCGCCCAGGGCCTTTTCCGGGCCGCCATCTCGGCTTCGGGCGCCGTCATGTCGCCGCAGGGCAGGGACCTCGCCGAGACCGTGTCCGCGCTCTTCACCTCCCGTACCGGCCTGCCGGCCACCGCCGCCGCCCTGCGCGACCTGAGCGACGACGAACTCCTCCGCCTCCAGGACCGTCTTCGGGCGCCGGGCCCGGACCGTGACGGCCTCCCGATGCTCGACCTCGCCCCCTTCGCCGACGGGGAGCTGATCCCGGAGCCGGTACCGCAGGCGCTCATGGAGGGCGACGCCGGAGCCGCGGTCCCGCTCATGCTCGGCTTCACCGCCCACGAGTTCCACATGGTCCAGCCCGCCGGACTCGGGCAGGCCCTCACGGACGAACTCTTCCGCATCCCCGCCCTCGCCCTTGCCGAGGCCCGTGCCGAACGCCGACGACCCACCTGGCTCTACCAGTTCGAATGGACGGCCACCGCCCCCGCCTTCGAGGGGCTCGCACACCACTGCGTGGACCTGCCCTTCGCCTTCGACCTCCTCGACGCACCCGGTGTCCCCGAGGCCCTCGGCGCCACCCCGCCCCAGGAACTGGCCGACGCGGTCCACACGTCCTGGGTCCGCTTCGTCAGCGACCTCGACCCGGGCGAGACCTGGCCCCCCTACACCCAGGCCTCCCGCGCCACCCGCCTCTGGAACCGCACACCGCACACTGCCCACGACCCCCTGGGCCGGCTCCGGAGACCGTAGCGGTTCCAGGACCCACCAGCCGTGACGGTCAGGCGTCCAGGGCCTTCGGCGGAGCGACCACGATGTCCCGCTTGAGGATCTTGCCGGTCGCTCCCTTGGGCAGCGCGTCGGCGAACCGTACTATCCGGGGGTACTTGTAGGCCGCGACCCGCTGTCTGACGTAGTCGCGCAGTTCGTCCGACGCCGTGCGGGCACCTGGCCGCAGGACCACCACGGCGGCGATCTCCTCCCCGTGCACGGCGTCGGGAACACCGACCACCGCGGCCTCCAGGACCTCCGGGTGCTGGTACAGGACCTCCTCGATCTCCCGCGGGTACACGTTGTAGCCGCCGCGGATGACCAGGTCCTTCTTGCGGTCGACGACGAAGTAGTAGCCGTCCTCGTCGACACGGGCGAGATCACCGCTGTGGAACCACCCGTCGCGGAAGGCGCGCGCGGTGGCGTCCGGCCGGTTCCAGTACCCCTTCATGACGTTCGTGCCCCGGATCACCAGTTCGCCGACCTCGCCGGGGCCGACCGGGGAGCCGTCGTCCGCGACGAGCCGCAACTCGACCCCGTGCACGGGAACCCCGATGGAGCCGGGCTTGCGGGCCCTGTCCGGCGGGTTGAAGCAGGCCACGGGAGACGTCTCCGAGAGGCCGTAGCCCTCCAGCACGGTGACGTCCAGTTCCCGTTCGGTGGCGTGCAACAGCTCGACGGGCAGCGAGGCGCCGCCCGAGACCGCCAGGCGCAGCCGAGGCAGGGGCTGCTGTCCGATGCCGTTCTGGAGGAGCGCGCTGTACATCGTGGGCACCCCCAGGAAGACGGTCACCTCGTCCCGACGCATCGTCTCCAGGGCTCCGCCCGCATCGAAGCGGGGCAGCAGGGTCAGGCAACAGCCCGCCGCGATGGCGGTGTTGAGGGCACATGTCTGCCCGAAAGCGTGGAACAACGGGAGACCTCCGAACAGGACATCGTCCGGCCCCACCCGCAGCAGCGTCCGCGCCGTCGTCAGCGCGTTGCTCACGAGGTTGCGATGCGTCAGCTCCGCACCTTTCGGCGTCCCCGTGGTGCCGGACGTGTAAAGAATCACCGCGGTGTCGTCGTCGCTACAGCGGGCTGCCCCGGTCATCGGCGGGACCGAGCGCAGCAGTGCGTCGAACACCACCGGATCCGCGACCAGGCACTCCGCACCCGCCTGCGCCGCCGCCGGTGCGGCCTCGTCCGCGCAGGAAGGAGAGGCCACCACCAGACGCGCACCGCAGTCTTGGAGCACGAAAGCCATCTCGCCGGACTTCAGCAGTGGATTCATCGGGACCACCACACCACCGGCGCGCAGGATGCCGTAGTACACGACGGGGAAGTGGATGACGTTGGGCAGGGCCACCGCCACGCGGTCGCCCGCCCGCAGCCCTTCGGCGCGCAGAAGTGCGGCGAACCTGGCTGTCATGTCGTCGAGCCGGGAGTACGTGAGCAGGGCCATGCCCTGTCGCACGGCCGTCCGGTCAGCGTGGGACCGGACGGATCGGGCCAGGAGTGCGAACAGGTCGGTCATGCGGCTTCCTTGTCGTCGGGGATTGCGGGGTGATCACATCGCGTGGCGCGATGCCGCCGCGGCTGCCGCCGGGGGAGTGCGCGTCGCCCCAGAACTCCTGGGGCAGGTCGCGTGGGCGATGCGGGGTGAGCCACAGCCGGAGTGCGTCAAAACGCGGTCCGGGCCCGGTGGTGTCCGCCGGTGCCGTGAGGGAGTGCAGGACCGCGTGGTTGTTGACCAGCAGCAGATCTCCTGGGGCGAGAGGGAAGTCGAGGCGGAGTTCCGGGGCGGACGCCCACCCGTCGATGTGGTCGAACAGTTCCCGTTCGCCGGGGGTCAGGCGCGGCACGTCGGGAAAACGCTGTGCCGACTCCAGCCGGTGACGGTCGTAACGCAGGCTGAACCGCTCCGGGTCGCGGTGGGCGAGGGGCACCGCGTTGCAGCGGCGCTGCCCCGGAGCCTGCTCTCCGAGGCGGTCGAGGAAATGCGTGCGATAGAGACCGTCGATGAGCGCGGGCCGACGCGCCAGCACGGTGTTGTGGACCGTCGCCGAACTGGCCAGCGCCGCATGCCCTGCGCCGCCGTCATTGCGCAGGCACAGCAGAGCGAGCGTGTCGGCCTCGTCGGTGTGGAACGGCCGTGCCGCCCGGATCTCGTCCGTGGCCCCGATGCGGCCGAGCATGTGTCCCGTCGCGTTCTGCGACACCGGGATGCCGAGATGCCGGCCCAGGCCCCAGAGAAGGACGCGGGCCGCCACGAGGCCGAAGCGCTCGACCGGGACGCGGCGGACCAGGACGAACCCCCGGCCTTTCTCCAACTCAGCGGCCATTCGCGCCAGTTGTGAAGCGAGTGCCGGTAGGGGGAAGTGGTCTGCGGTTATCCGCAGCAGCGGGGTTCCCCGTACACGTACCGTCTGCAGTGCCTTGTCGAGCTCGTCGAGCTGAGCCGGTGCGAGATGCCACTCCCAGGCACGGGAGCGCGCCAGCTCCGGACCCCGCCACACGGCAGAACCGGTGCAGGGACTACGGAGAAAATCTGCTGTTGGCCCGCCCACCACGATTCTTCTCCTCTCTTCGTCGGTGAATACCGTTGCACCAGTCGCTGGAATTCCGATGCCGTCCACGAATTCGATCCGAGAACGAGCCTTTTCAACCGGCCGAGAATTTGGCAGGGTATTTGTTCCGGAATTCTTTGAGGACCCCGCGGTGGTGCCACGCTAGGTCAAGGTCCGACGCATCGCTTGACCTGGCGGGACAGATCGCTTATCAGTTTGGGACAGAGCCTTGGAGCGCCCCGACTGGAACAGAGCCTTGGAGTGCCCGATGAAGCCGCTGGTCCGCAACGCCGCACTGAGCAACTACATAGAGCTCAGCCAGTCCCTCGGCATCGATCCGCGCGCCCTGATGAAGCGCGTCGGTCTCGATCCGGTCGGGCTCGCCGTCCAGGACCGGTGGATCTCCGGCACAGCCGCCACCGAGCTCCTCGAACTCTCCGCCGCGGCCGCCGACCGCGACGAGTTCGGCCTGCTTCTCGCCGAGCGCCGCCGCTTCTCGAATCTCGGACCCATCAGCCTCGTCCTGCGCGAGGAGCCCGATGTCCGCAGCGTCATCCGGCTCCTGGTCCGCCACGAGCGCATGTACAACGAGATGCTGCACAGCCGGCTCACCGAGGCGAACGGGCTCGCCACCGTCAAGGTGAGCCTGGAGCTCGGTGAGGTGCGCCGGGCACGGCAGGCCGTCGAGCTGGCCGTGGGCGCCTTCCACGGATTTCTGCGGGTCTTCCTCGGTGCCCGCTGGCGGCCGGTGTCCGTGTGTTTCACCCACGGACCCCCTCGCGACATCGCGGCACACCGTCGCCATTTCGGGCCAGTGGTGGAATTCGACCAGGAATTCAACGGCCTCGTCCTCTACGCCACTGATCTCGACACCCCCAATGCGATGTCGGATCCCCTCCTGCGTGGCTACGCCCGCCAGTATTTCGAGTCCATCGCGGTGGCCTCGGAGACCACCGAGCTGGACCGCGTGCGCGAGCTGATCGAGGTCCTGCTGCCGACCGGACGCTGCTCGATCGAACAGGTCGCCGGCAGCCTCGGCGTCGACCGCAGGACCGTCCACCGGCATCTGGCCGCGTCCGGCGAGACGTTCTCCTCGCTCGTCAACGCCACCCGCACTCAGCTGGCCGAGCAGCTGGTGGCGAACCCGCGCCGGTCCCTGACGGAGATCTCCGGACTGCTCGGATTCTCCGCCCCCAGCGCCTTCTCCCGCTGGTTCCGCGACCAGTTCGGCACCAGTGCACGCGAGTGGCGCACCCGACTGGCGGCCGGTGGCCCTGTCCCCAAGTGACAAGTCTTCTGTCACCTCGGGTGAAGCGCGGCGCGTAACCCGCTCCTAACGTGGCCGTACCGCAAGGGACACCTCAGCGCCTTCGAGCAATGCCCTTGTGAACAAGCCGAGTTGGTTCGGATGGTGCCCGACGGCCATCCGCCCGCCGTGTCCGCGTACCAGGAGATGACCCATGCACTTCCTCGATGACTCCCTGCTGCCCGAGAACCAGGAGAAGCTGGTGATCCAGGCCGCCCCCTACGGCCCGGAGTGGCTCCCCGGCGACGCCGACGACCTTCCCCTGACCATGGACGAGCACGTCCAGGCCGCCGTCGACTGCTACA
The DNA here is from genome assembly GCF_042677325.1 of Streptomyces sp. NPDC127117. Lineage (NCBI taxonomy): Bacteria > Bacillati > Actinomycetota > Actinomycetes > Kitasatosporales > Streptomycetaceae > Streptomyces > Streptomyces sp. NPDC127117. The sequence goes on along the minus strand of NZ_JBHXTM010000001.1, from coordinate 358,718 downwards.
ACGCCGGTGCCACCGTGCTCCATATCCACGTACGCGAGCTGGACGGCCACGGCTCCAAGCGCATGTCCATGTTCAACGAACTGCTCGGACGGCTGCGCGAGGCCGTTCCGGACATGGTCCTGCAGATCGGGGGATCCATCTCGTTCGCTCCCGAGGACGAGGGCGCCGATGCGAAATGGCTGAGCTACGACACCCGCCACCTGCTGGCCGAACTCACCCCGCGCCCCGACCAGGTGACGATTGCCATCAACACCAGCCAGATGAACATCGTCGAGATCATGACGGACGACGACCTGGCCGGCACCTCCATCGCCAAGCCCGACTACTACAAGGCATACCGCGACATGGTCGTCGAGGCCGGTCCCGACTTCTACCTCGAACACCTGAAGCGCCTGCACGCCAACGACATCCAGCCGCACTTCCAACTCGCCACCATGGCACAGCTGGAGACCGTCGAGCGCCTCATCCGCAGCGGCGTGTACACAGGCCCGCTGGTCCTCAACTACGTCGCCATCGGCGGCGGGTTCGCCGGGCGCCACCCCGCCGACCTGATCGAGTTCGTCCGCCGTGTTCCCGACGGCGCCGTCCTCACCATCGAGTCCTCGATGCGCGCCGTCGCCCCCATGAACGCCATCGCCATCGCCCTCGGCGTGCACGTCCGCGTGGGCAACGAGGACAACCTGTGGGCGCGCAGGGGCGAGCGCATGAGCTCCGTCCGACAGGTCGAGCAGATGGTGCGGATCTCCGACGCCCTCGGTCGCGACATCGCGAGCGGCGCGGAGGCCAAGGAGATCTACCGCATCGGCGATTACTACACCGACACCGAGCAGACCCTGGCACGGCTCGGCATGGTGCCCAACCGGCGTCCCGGACAGCGCGGGTTCATGCTGCGCGACACGACCCGCTGACCACCGCCGATCGAAGAGAGCATCCCATGGCACACGCCATCCGTTTCCATGAGACCGGCGGCCCCGATGTCCTGCGGCTGGAGCAGGTCACCGTCGGCGACCCGGGCCCCGGACAGGTCCGCGTCCGGCACGAGGCCATCGGCCTCAACTTCGCCGACACCTACTTCCGCACCGGCCTCTACCCGGCTCCGCTGCCCGCCGGTCTCGGCGTCGAGGGCGCCGGCATCATCGAGGCCGTCGGCGCGGGCGTCACGCACGTCGCCCAGGGCGACCGCGTCACGTACACCGGCAGCCCGCTCGGCGCCTACAGCACCGAACGGATCATGCCCGCCGACCCGCTGATCCGGCTGCCCGACTCCATCGGCTGCGAGACCGCCGCCGCGATGACCATGCGTGGCCTCACCGCCGCCTATCTGCTGCGCCGGATCCATCCGCTGAAGCCCGGCGACACGATCCTGCTGCACGCCGCCGCCGGCGGGGTCGGCCTGATCGTCTGCCAGTGGGCCAAGCTGCTCGGCCTCACCGTGATCGGCACGGTCTCCACGGAGGCGAAGGCCGAACTCGCCCGTGCCCACGGCTGCGACCACACCATCCTGTACCGCCGGGAGGACGTCGCCGAGCGTGTACGGGAGCTGACCGACGGGGCGGGTGTGCCCCTCGTCCTCGACAGCATCGGCAAGGACACCGTCGCGGGGTCCATGGCCTCGCTCAGCCGCCGCGGCCTGCTGGTCTGCTTCGGCACGGCATCCGGCGTGCCGCCGCTCGACGCCATGCAACTCGCCGTCCACGGATCGCTGTTCGTGACCCGCCCCGCCCTCGCCGACTACATCGCCGAGCCGGCCGAGCGCCACGCTCTGGCCGGCGAGCTGTTCGGCCACGTCGCCGCCGGCCGGATCGCGATCCGTGTCGACCAGCGCTATGCGCTCGACGACGCGGTGGCGGCACACCGGGCCCTGGAAGCGGGCCGCACCACGGGTTCGTCCGTCCTCATGCCCTGAACCCCTCATTCCCTCCGACCGCCCCAGGGAGAGTGCAATGACGCAGAGCTCCACCCGTACCCGGATCCACGTCGAACCGCTGACCTGCACCATCGGCGCCGAACTGCACGGCGTCCAGCTCAGCGAAGCCGCCCACGACGCCACCCTCCACGCCGAGATCAAACAACTCCTGCTCCGTCACAAGGTGTTGTTCCTGCGCGACCAGGACATGACCCGCGCCGAGCACGTCGCCTTCGCCTCCGGCCTAGGCCCGCTGGAGGACCACCCGGTTCTCGGCAGCGACCCGGACCACCCGGGCCTCGTCCGCATCTACAAGGACCTGGACAGCAAGCCCGAGCACTACGAGAACGCCCTGCACTGCGACGCGACATGGCGCGAACGGCCACCCATGGGCGCCGTGCTGCGCTGTGTCGAGACCCCCGAGGTGGGCGGCGACACGATCTGGGTGAACATGGCAGAGGCGTACCGCAGGCTCCCCGACCACATCCGCGCGCAGATCGCCGGCCTGCGCGCCCGGCACAGCATCGAAGCGAGCTTCGGCGCGGTCCTTCCGACGGAACAGCGCCACCGGCTCAAGGCCCGCTACCCGGACCCGGAGCACCCCGTTGTCCGCACCCACCCGGAGACCGGGGAGAAGATCCTCTTCGTCAACGCCTTCACCACCCATTTCGTCAACCACCACACTCCCGGGAACGTACGGTTCGGCCAGGACCACGCACCCGGCGCCAACCTGCTGCTGAACTACCTGATCAGCCAGGCCGCGATCCCCGAGTACCAGGTCCGTTGGCGCTGGACCGCGAACAGCGTGGCCATCTGGGACAACCGCTCCACCCAGCACTACGCCGTGCAGGACTACTGGCCGGCCGTCCGCAAGATGGAGCGCGCCGGGATCACCGGTGACCGGCCCTGCTGAGCCGATGACCCGCCGCTACGCGTGGCTGGTGTTCGCCCTCAGCTTCGGACTGCTGCTCTCCGACTACATGTCCCGGCAGGTCCTGAACGCGGTTTTCCCGCTGCTGAAGGCCGAATGGCTGCTCTCCGACGCCGAGTTGGGCTCCCTGAGCGGCATCGTCGCCCTGATGGTCGGACTGCTGACCTTCCCGCTGTCGCTGCTCGCCGACCGATGGGGCCGGGTCAGGAGTCTGGTCCTGGCCGCGGTGGTGTGGAGCCTGGCGACCCTGGGCTGCGCCGTCTCCGCGAGCTACGGGCAGATGTTCCTGGGCCGCTTCCTGGTCGGCGTGGGCGAGGCCGCGTACGGGAGCGTCGGCATCGCGGTGGTGCTGAGCGTGTTCCCGGCGGGCCTGCGGGCCACCCTGTCCGGCGCGTTCATCGCGGGCGGCGCCTTCGGGTCCGTACTCGGAGTGTCGATCGGCGGAGTCGTGGCCCAACACCTCGGCTGGCGTTGGACGTTCGCCGTCATGGGTCTGTTCGGACTGGTCCTGGCTGCCGTCTACGGCGTCGTCGTGACGGAGCGGAGACTGGCGACGGCCGACTTCGGACCCGGAGGAGCTCCGGACATCGGGGGGCCGGTGCGGACGCTCCTGCCGAGGCTGTTCTCCTCCGTCTCCGTGCTGTGCGCCTATGTCGGCAGCGGACTGCAGATGTTCATCGCGATGGCGCTGCTGGCCTGGATGCCCAGCTTCCTCGACCGTTCCTACGGCCTGGCGCCCGCCAAGGCCGGGCTCGCCGCCGGCGTCTTCGCGCTGATCACCGGGATCGGCATGGTCGGCGGCGGAATGGTCTGCGACCGGCTCGGACGCGGAAAGCCCCGTCTCAAATGGACCGTCGCCATCGTCTGCAGCCTCGGATCGCTGACCCTGCTCACGGCGGGGTTCCAACTCCCTCCCGGCACACCGCAACTGGTCCTCGTCGGCGTCGGCACACTGCTGTCCAACGCCACCGCGGGACCTGCCGCCTCCATGGTGGTGAGCCTGACCCCGACCGCCGTCGCGGCGACGGCCATGGCCACGCTCACCCTCGCCAACAGTCTGCTGGGTCTGGCACCCGGACCCGCGGTGACCGGCATGCTCGCCGACCGCATGGGACTGCACGCCGCACTCCAGGTGATCCCGCTCGTCTCGCTGGTGGCGGGCGTGGCCTTCGTCCTCGGCAGACGCCACTACGACAAGGGGCTCGTCTCGCTCTCGGCCTGGGCCCTCAGAAGATCGGAGCTCCCGACATGAACCCCATCCCCACTCCTACGGTCGTACTGGTGCCCGGACTGCGCGATCACGTCCCCGACCACTGGCAGACGATACTCGCCGCCCGGATCGCCGGCGCCGTGACCGTGCCGCCTCCGCCGGACGACGGACTCGGCCGCGACGCGCGGGTGACGGCCCTGAACGACACACTGTCCCGGATCCGGGGGCCGGTGGTCCTCGTCGCGCACAGCGCCGGAGTGCTCACCACCGTGCACTGGGCGGCCCGGCACCGCCACCCGGTGCGCGGCGCGCTGCTCGCGACACCGCCGGACTTCGACACCCCACTGCCCGACGGCCACCCCGGCCCGGAGACCCTGCGGGAGAACGGATGGCTGCCGGTCCCCCGTACGCCCCTGCCGTTCCCCAGCATTGTCGCGGCGAGCACGAACGACCCCCTGGCCCGCCCCGACCGGGTCGCCGAACTGGCCCGCGCCTGGGGCAGCCGCCTGGTGGACCTCGGCCCGGTCGGACACCTCAACCCCGCGTCGGGCTACGGGGAATGGCCGCAGGCACCGGAGTTGCTCCACGCCTTCGGCTGCGGAACGAGCGCGGACACCGAGGTGTCCGCATGAGCGCGCACGACTCCGATATCGCCGGCTTCCTGCGATGGCTGGTCGATGAGCGTGGCCTTTCGTTCACGGACTACGCCGGGCTGTGGCGGTGGAGCACCGACGACCTGCCCGGCTTCTGGTCGGCGGTGTGGGAGTACTACGGCCTGGACGCCGTCAGCGACTACGACGAGGTGCTCGCCGACGCGACCATGCCCGGCGCGAGCTGGTTCACCGGAGCGCGCCTCAACTTCGCCCGGCAGTGCCTCGCCCGTGCCACCGACGTACGCCCGGCACTCGTCGCCGTGTCCGAGACGGGCGACCCGGCGGAGATCTCGTGGGACCGGCTCACCGGCGAAGTGGCCGGCGTGGCCGCAACCCTTCGAGAGATGGGCGTGGGCCCCGGCGACCGTGTCGCCGGGTACCTGCCGAACATCCCCCAGGCCGTGGTCGCCCTCCTGGCCACCGCCGCCGTCGGCGCGATCTGGACGGTGTGCTCGCCGGACTTCGGTACGCCGAGCGTGCTCGCCCGGCTGCGCCAGGCGCGTCCGACGGTTCTGATCGCCGCGGACGGCTACCGCTACGCGGGCAGGGATTACGACCGGCGTCCGCACACCGCCGAGATCCTGGACGGCCTGCCCACGGTCCGCCACCTCATCGCCGTCGACCGTCTGTACACCTCCAAGAGCGGTCCGGCATGGTCCCGGCGGCCGGATGTGACACAGCACAGGTGGACCGAACTGGCCGGCCGGCAGGCCCGGCCGGTATTCGCCGACGTCCCGTTCGATCACCCGCTGTGGATCCTGTGGTCCTCGGGCACCACCGGCGTACCGAAGGGCATTGTGCACGGCCACGGCGGTATCGTCGTGGAACTGCTCAAGGCCCTCGGGCTCGGTGTCGACCTGCGGGCGCGGGACCGCTATCTCTTCCACACCTCCACCAGCTGGATGGTGTGGAACCTCATGGTCGCCGGCCTGCTGCACGGGGCGACGCTCGTCCTGTACGACGGCAGCCCCACCCACCCCGACATCAACGGGGTCTGGCGGATCGCCGAACGTACCGGCGCCACGATCGTCGGCGTCGGCGCCGCCTATCTGATCGCCGGGGAGAAGGCGGGTGCCCACCCGGCGGCCGATACGGAGCTGCGCGCGGTGCGGTCCGTCCTGCAGACCGGCTCGGCGATGCCCGCCAGCACCTGGCGCTGGGTCCACGACCGGCTCGCCCCCCATGCCCGCCTCCAGTCGATCTGCGGCGGCACCGACATCTGCTCGGTCCTCGCCGGCGGCTCCCCGCTGCTGCCGGTGCGCACGGGCCGGATCTCCGGGCCCGCCCTGGGCGTGGCCCTCGCGTCCTGGGACGCCACGGGGCAGCCGCGTACCGGGCGGCAGGGTGAACTTGTGGTGACGGCGCCGATGCCGTCGATGCCGCTGTTCTTCGTCGACGATCCCGGCGGCGAGCGTTACAGGGGCAGCTACTTCGACGTCTATCCGGGCGTGTGGCGGCACGGCGACTGGGTCACCGTCGACACCGACCTCTCCGTCGTGGTGGCAGGACGCTCCGACGCCACGCTCAACCGGATGGGGGTGCGGATGGGCTCGGCCGATCTCTACGCCGTCGTCGAACAGCTCCCGCGGATCGCGGACAGCCTCGTCGTCGGCGCCGAACTGCCGGACGGACGCTACTGCATGCCCCTGTTCGTCGTGCCCGCGGAAGGGGAGCGATTCGACGACGACCTGCGCGACGAGATCGTCGGCGCGATCCGGCAGAGCCTGTCGCCCCGGCATGTGCCGGACATCGTCGTGCCCATCGACGCGGTGCCCCGCACCCTCACGGGAAAGAAGCTGGAGGTCCCCGTCAAACACATCCTCCAGGGCGCACGCGTCACCGACGTCAGCACGGAAGGCGCCGTGGACCGGCCCGACATGCTGGCCTGGTTCGCGGACTTCGCCGCGGAACTGCGCACCGGCAGGGGAGAGGGGTCACCGCGGAGCACGCTGCACTGACCGTCCAGTGATCCGGCCTCGCGTGTTACCTGTCGGTAAGGAATGATGGGGCGACCATCCACACGGCGGGGGCTGAGGCAGCGATGACGATTTTCGAGGATCGGACCAGGGTGCACGCCTTCCGGGACGACGCCCTGGGAGAACACGACGCCGTCGGTCTGGCCGCGGCGATCCGACGGGGTGAGGTCGGCGCCGCCGAGGCCGCGAGGGACGCGGCGGAACGGGTACGGACGGTCGAAGCACGGCTCAACGCGGTCCGCACGCCCGTCGACGTCCCGGCGGTCACCACCCGCGCGGGCGGTGCCTTCGCCGGGGTACCGACCTTCGTCAAGGACAACACCGACTACCTGGGGCTCCCCACCGGCCACGGCAGCGCGGCCTTCACCCCGAGGCCCGCGCGACGGCACGCTCCGGTCGTCCGGCAGTTCCTGAGCAGCGGCGTCACGGTGCTGGGCAAGACCCGGCTGCCCGAGTTCGGGTTCAGCCCGACCACGGAATTCGAGGGTGCCGAGCCCGTTCGCAACCCGTGGAACACGGGGTACTCGGCGGGTGGTTCGTCGGGCGGCAGCGCGGCGCTCGTCGCCGCCGGGGCGGTGCCGATCGCACACGCCAACGACGGCGGTGGCTCGATCCGTATCCCCGCCGCCTGTTGCGGTCTCGTCGGACTCAAGCCGACCCGCGGACGGGTCGTGGCGAACGCGGAGAGCCGTCGACTGCCGCTCGACATCGTCACCGACGGGGTCGTGAGCCGCTCCGTCCGGGACACCGCCGCGTTCCTCGCCGCCGCCGAGAAGCACTGGCGCAACCCGAAGCTGCCGCCCCTGGGCCTGGTCGAAGGGCCCTCGGAGCGGCGGCTGCGCATCGGGTTCCTGCTGGACTCGCCGAACGGTGTCCACGCCGACACCGCCACCCGGGCGGCCGTCACAGCGACCGCGGCCATGTTCGAACGGCTCGGCCACACCGTGGAGCCGGTGGAGGTGGCCCTCGACGCCCGTTTCACCGACGACTTCCTCACCTACTGGGGCCTGCTGTCGTTCCTCATCGGTTCCACAGGCCGGACCTTCGGCGCCGACTTCGACCGCCATCGCATGGACGGCCTCAGCCGAGGGCTGCGGGACACCTACCTCAAGAACTGGCGGCGCACTCCGGGCGTGCTGCGGAGGCTCAGGCGTACGAAGGAGGCGTACGCGGCGGCGTTCCGCGGGCTCGACCTCATCCTTTCCCCCGTACTCGCCCACACCGCGCCCCCCATCGGCCACCTCAGCCCCACCGTTCCCTACCCGACGCTGATCGAACGGATCCTCGCGTACGTCGCGTTCACGCCCATCGACAACGTGGTCGGCACCCCGTCGGTCTCGGTGCCCACCGCGAGCGCGACCGAGGACGGACTGCCCGTCGGCGTCATGCTCTCCGGCCGCCCCGGCAGTGAACGGACGCTGCTGGAAGCCGCGTTCGCGTTGGAGGCGGAGCAGCCCTTCCGGCGCATCCAGGGCCAGTGACATCGCGGCGCCTCCCGGGGCCTCCTGCGGTTGCGGCGACCGCCCCCGGCGATGCTCGTATTGATCGTCGAGCGTGGGGAGGCAGGCGAACAGGTCTTCCAGGGTACGCAGCCGCAGGCCCGGGCGGTCGGGGATGGCGAATCCGCGTGCCGCAAGGAGTGGACGGATCTCGCGGACCGCACCGGAGACTGTGGAACGGTCAACCCCGCACATCTGGGCCGGCACGGCGTGGGGCAAGCCGAGGCGTAGTGCGACGAGAGTGACCAGGAGCCGGTCGATGAAGACCAGGCGCCGGTTGGGGCCGGCCCCGGCGGCACGTCGGCGCTCCCCGCCTCGACGCTCGCGCAGTGCCGATTCGTGGCTGGACTCCCATCTGGGTGCCAGTTCTTCGATCAACTCGCCGAGATGTGCCCGGGAGAGGCCCGTCAGGGCAGGATTGGAACAGACCGCACGGGCCCAGCCAGTCTTCACAACCTGCTGAACCCGTGCGGCCGTTGCCCAGTTACGGTCACCGCGCCTGTTCCTCCCGGGGTTGCCGCCGATCGGTTTCCTCCCATGGGAACGGGGCGAGGTCGGGCTCGACCCAGCTGGTTCTCGCCTGTGAGCCGGCCAGCGTGGCCGGACGGTAGAAGCGGGTCAGAAGGCGCTTGTCGAGCAGGACGGGGTGGCGGTCGGCGAACGCGGTGAAGTCGTCGTCGCCGCGTTCGGCCGCATGGTGGCCCACCAGTTCCACCCACGCCCGGCTGACCGTCGCGTGGTACTTCTGGGGTGAGCCCGCGTAGCGGGCGGTGCGCTGGATGCCGTCGCTGACCAAACCGACCGCCGCGTGCGTGCCGAACCGTCGCACGGCCAGCCACGTCAAATGTACGTGCTCCCGGTGGCCGAACTTCCCTGTGGTGGCGGTCACTTCGGTCATCAGTGCGTCGAAGCCGGTGGGCTGGGTGGTCACGAGGGCACCTCGGTCAGGGCCTGCAGCGCGGCGCGCAGGCAGGCGATCGCATCGGCCGACAGGCCGTGGAGTGCACGGTGCTCCAGGTCGGTGATGGCCTGGCGGATCGTGGCGGCGGCCACGCGGCCGGAGGCGGTGAGTTCGATGAGTACCGCGCGGCGGTCTCCCGGGCGGGTGCCGCGGGTGATGTGGCCGCGGCGTTCCAGGCGGTCCAGCACGCTCGTCAGCGTGGTGGGGCGGGTGCCGACGGCCACGCCGAGCTCGGACACGGTCCGACCCCGGCCGTCGGCAAGGTTGGCCAGCGCGTTGATCTCGGAGGGGGTCAGGTCCAGGTCGACGAGCTCCGCGGCGAGCACTTGCAGGGTGGCATGGGTGGCCCGCTGCAACGCGAGCAAGGCCGACCACTCAGATGGAACGGATTCGGAGTTCATGATTTCGGACTATACGATTTCGTATAACAAGCTGCAAGTCAGACTCCGGCCGCAGCCGACCTCAATCGCTCCCCACGTCGTTACCCCCGACAGCGAGGTCCGCAGCCGCGACGAACTGGTCGCCTTCGTCCGAGAACTGCACCAGGAATACCTTCGCCGGGGGCACGAATGGGAGAACCAGAGCCTCGATCACTTCCTTGAGGCCCTCGCGGCGTGGATGGATGGCTCGCCGGGCTGGTATCGAAACTTCGGGAAGCAGCTCCCCGAGGAAGGGGACTGGACCTTCCTGGCCAGGGCCCTTCAAGCGGCCACCACTCATGAGCGAATCCGTTTCTGGAGCGGTCAGGTCGCAGTGAGCCGGTCTCGGCAGGCGCCGACGAGGCCGTCGTCGCGGCGGGTGCCGCGTTCGATGCAGGAGATCACGGCCGGCCGGACGCCGAAGTGCTCGGCGACGGTCGTGAGGGTGATGTTCTTGGCCAGGCGTGCGGGCCGGAGGCCGGAGACGTCCGGGACGGTGATCGGTGTGGTGAGGTGGCGGAGGATCTCCCGGGCGATCGCCCGCTTGAGCGGACGGATGATCTCTTTCTTCGTGCGTCCGGCCGCGGTTTGCCGGGCGACGCACTCGCCGGTGCGGGCCTCGCCGGACATCCGGACGAGAGCGGTCTGGTAGAGGGCGGCGTCGGCCCGCGATCACCGCCTCGGGAAGGCGGTGGCGGTTGGCCCTGCCGCTGGAGGCGGGGACGGGAGCGACGCCGCGGAGAGCCGCGAAGGATGCCGCCGTGCACAGGCGGTCGGGGGTGCCGCCGTGCGGCGACCAGGAGTCGGCCGAGGGTGTCGGGGCCCACGCCGCACGCGGCGCGCAGGCCGGGGTTGTTCTCGATGGCGGCGGTGTCCGGGGCGGCGCTGAGGGTGTCGTGTTCTGCGGCGACCACGGTCAGGCTCGCCCGGCGGGCGGCACGGGTGAACCCGAGGCCGTAGGAGGATGTCCACGCGACGCCGACGGCGGTCACCGTGCCATGGGCGTTCAGGAACGCGATCGCCGCGGCGTATCCGACTGCCGTGGTCGGGAACTCGGCGTCGGCGACGTGGCTGCCCCGGTCGGTGACGACAGCAACGTGGATCGTGTCCGCGTGGGAGTCCACTCCGCCAACCACCGAATCCGGTTCCGTGGCGGGCGTGATCGTCACTGTCATCCTGTCAGCCGCCTTCCTGGCCGGCGGTGACACCGGCCCGGTGGGTCGGACAGGACATTGAGCGGGGCCTCTGGCCAAGCTTCTATCAGGTCATGTTCCACCTGGCCGGAGCCTTGGAGAACGGGTTTCGGCAGCCGGACAGAACAGCCGCAGGACAGCCCAGCAGGACGTCAACCAGACCCTGAGCCACGACCACCAGAACCCGCTACGCGTACCCATGTCAGACCCGCCTGGGATGCTCCGAGCATGGAGATGACAGTGCAGCTGACGATCGACTGTTCCGATCCGCAGAGAATGGTGGCTTTCTGGGCCGAGGCCCTGAGCTACGTGCCTGAGCCTCCGCCGGGCGGCCACGCCACGTGGCGTGCTTACTGGGCGGCGGTGGGGGTGCCCGAGGCGGAGTTGCCGGCCGGAGCCGGGGATATTCCGGAGTCGATCATCGATCCCGCGGGACGTGGGCCGAGGGTGTGGTTCCAGCAGGTTCCGGAGCCTTCTCTAGGCTCCTTGGAGTTGTCGGCTGCATGGCCTGTGGCTCGCCCCTGGAGAAGTGATGCTGGATCGTCGGACTGTCGAGCAGTAGCGGTCGTGGGTGCGTGAGCGGTACCAGGCCCGCTTCAGCGGCCAGGGCTCTGGCCCAGGAGACGAGGCGTGTCGAGGCGGCGTCGAAGAACAATTCGGCTAAGTTGATCAACAGCCCGTCTCGCGATCCGAACGCGCCGATCCCGGAGGACGAGGAAGGTATCGTCAGCGCACTCTGGGCTGAGCTGTCCACTCGCGTTGGCGAGGCCCGCGCCTCTTCCGCTCCCTCGAACGAGGGGCCTGCGGCCGGTCCGTCCCCGCTCGGCTCCAGTGGTTGCCTGCCCGTCATGGTGATGACACCCCGGCGCAGATCCCGGGAGGCGCGGTGAAACGCTCGGATTGTCGTACCCGACAGGTTCAATGGAACCGACGAGACGACCGACGGGAGCACCGCGCATGGAGTCAACCTTCTTCTCAAGTCCTGAGGAGTTCCGGGACTGGCTGGAGGAGCACCACGCGACTGCCTCCGAATGCCGGGTGGGCATGTGGAAGAAGGGAACGGGCAAGCCCACCCTGAGCTGGTCGGAGGCGGTCGACCAGGCCCTGTGCTACGGCTGGATCGACGGCCGGCAGAGCCCGATCGACGACTTCTCCTGGACGATCCGGTTCACCCCGCGCAGGCCGCGCAGCAACTGGAGCCAGGTCAACCTCCGCAAGATCGAGGAGCTGACCGCGCAGGGGCTCATGCGGCCGGCCGGCATCGCGGTGTTCGAAGGCCGTGACCGGGACCGCGAGGAGAAGCCGGTCTGGGAGTTCGAGGCGGCGCAGCTGGCTCGCTTCCAAGCGGAACCGCGGGCGTGGGAGTGGTTCAGCGGGCAGGCGCCGTCCTACCGCAAGTCGGCCATCCACCATGTGATCAGTGCCAAGCGGGACGAGACTCGGGAGCGGCGGTTGGACCAGCTGATCGCCGACAGCCTGGAGGGGGTGCGGATCAAGCCGTTCCGGCGACCTGGAACCTGAGGGCCCGCTGCAACAGGCCGAGCGTGATCGCGTAGCCCTCCAGCCCGGCCGTCCAGCGCGGGACCTGCCGCTCCGGGAACCCCTCGGGCCGGCCTCAGCCGCCCATGGCCCACGGCCCGAGATCGACAGCGCCGCCCACGAGGCGCCAGCCGCCGCCACAACCTGCACCGCCCGTCGCGACCTCGACCCCGGAAGCGCGCCGAGTGCGTGGCGATGCTGGCCCGGCACGAGACGGTCCACCCGCAGCGAGCCAGGCCGGCAGAGCCGCCGACTCGTGATCAGGCGACTGCCGGAACGGATAAACCCACCCTATTGAGCGGAACTTTTCTCGAAGCCCTGCCTCGTCCGCTTCAAGACGGGTGAAGGTCTCCGCTGGTGCGCGGCCGGCCGTATCGTTCGACGAGGGCGTTGCCGATCGAGGCCAGGTGGTCTCGGACCCCCGGAGGGCCGGTCACCTCGACCCATTCGACCAGCCCGGAGAGCTCGCCGGCGAGGATGTACTCATTGGGGCCGCGGATCACGACCTCGATGCGGCCATCGGTCGTGGATCCTCCCACGTCGAGCCGGTCGCCGAGCGCCATCCGGAGTATGCCTATCCCGTCGGGTGTGCATACCGCCCGGACCTCCAGCGGCGTTCGTTTGCGATCGACCTCTTTGGCGATCTCATTCCAGCTCTCGGCAAGGTCGAAGTCCCCGGGTCGGTGCACAGGGTCGCCGGTCGGGTCGGCGGACGACACGCGGTCGATCCGGAAGACCCGTCGGCCGGTCCCGGTGTTGGAGACGAGGTACCACACAGGACCTTTGGCGACGATGCCCAGCGGGTGGACGGTTCTCCGGGTTTCGACGCCTTTGCTGTCGACGTAGCCGAGCGACACCTGGACGCCGCTGATCACCGCGTCCTGGAGTTCGTCGAGGAAGCGAGGCGGCCGGTGCTCGATCCGGCTCGCCCCCCATCGCTGCGGGTCTACGACCAGCGACGCCGCCGCTGCCTCGGCCTGCACCTGGAAGGGCTTCGGTAGAGCATGGACGAGCTTGCGCAGAGCTGCCTTCATCGCCGGCGTCGCATCCGAGGCCGGACCGACAGCCAGGAACAGGGCGCGTGCCTCACTGGCGGTCAACCCGGACAGGTCGGTACGAGCACCGCCCACCAGGCGCCAGCCGCCACCTCGGCCCTGTACGGAGTACACGGGCACCCCGGCCATGGCCAGGGCGTCGAGGTCACGGCGGGCGGTGCGCTCGGAGACGTCCAGCTCTCGGGAGACCTCCGCGGCTGTCACCTGCTCGCGCCGTTGGAGCAAGAGGAGTATGGCCACCAGCCGATCGGATCGCATACTGACAAAACTCTCATAAAAACCGGTCATGAGGTGACCGGTTTGGGGAGCAAGATGGCGACATGACCTCATCGAGGAGGTCGACCGCCAGCGAACGCCCCCAGAGAGGAAATGCAGTGTTGAATCAAGCAGAATTTCCCGAGCCCACCCTCATCCAGGTCAACGGTGTGGAGCTCGAAGTCTTCGAGGCAGGCCGAGAAAACAAGGGCAAGCCCATCGTGCTATGCCACGGCTGGCCGGAGCACGCCTTCTCCTGGCGTCACCTGATACCCGTCCTCGCAGCGGCTGGCTACCACGTCATCGCACCGAACCAGCGGGGCTATGGCAACTCATCCCGCCCGACCGAGGTGACGGACTACGACATCGAACACCTGACGGGTGACCTCGTCGCGCTCCTGGACCACTATGGCTACGAGGACGCCACCTTCGTCGGCCATGACTGGGGTGCGTTCGTCGTCTGGGGACTGACCCTGTTGCACCCCGACCGGGTGAACAAGCTGATCAACCTGAGCCTGCCTTACCAGGAGCGCGGAGAAACGCCGTGGATCGAGGTCATGGAAACCTTCCTCGGCGGCGACTTCTACTTCGTCCACTTCAACCGGCAGCCGGGCGTCGCGGACGCCGCATTTGATGCCAACACCTCCCAGTTCCTCCGCAACCTCTACCGGAAGAACGTGCCCCCCGCACCCCCTGAGCCGGGCATGGCATTTATCAACCTCGCCAAGGCGGAAACACCTCTCGGTGAGCCCATCATGAGCGACAGTGATCTGGCCGTCTACGTCTCCGCGTTCGAGACGTCTGGATTCACGGGCGGCATCAACTGGTACAGGAACCTCGACCGCAACTGGCACCAGCTGGCGGACGCGGACCCGATCATCAAGCAGCCCGCCCTCATGATCTACGGCGACCAGGACTTCGCGATCCCGAGGTTCGAAAGACTGGCAGAGTTCGTGCCCAACGTGGAAGTGGTCGGCCTGGACTGCGGTCACTGGATCCAGGAGGAAATGCCAGAAGAAACCAACCAGGTGATCTCGGAATGGCTGGAACGGCAGGGCTAGTGTCCTGTGATCCGGTTCGTATCACCTGAAGGCCGAGTTCTCGCATCACACCGATGACAGCCTGACGTGGGGGCGGGCCAGGTCGCGCGGCCTCCCCGTCAGGGCTTCAAGGTCATCTGGTAGCGGGTTTCGGGCTCACCCTGGGGCGGAACCCAACCTCCCCACCGTGGCTCGTCGAGCCCGAGCGACTGACCCAAGCCCCGACAAGTGTCATCCCGACACCTCACTTGCCTGGTGAAGTGGGGCAAGGTCGCCAAGAACCGGTGGCACTTCGACCTGAAGGTCGGTGGGGGCCGTGACGTCCCGCTGGACGTCCGTACACAGCGGGTCAAGGCCGCGGTGGAACGGCTGGTCAAAGCTGGTGCCACCATGCTGCGGATCAAGGACGAGCCGGACACGGGGCTCTACGCCGCCGCCATGCAGGACCCCGAGGGCAACGAATTCGACGTCGTCTGAGGGCCGTTGCGAGGGTGCTGGTCAACAGCCACTCGCTCATGGCCGCGACCAGCACCCTCGCTTCGTGGCGGACGGCGAGCCTGTCGTACCTCCTGGCCACTGCCCTGTGCCTTGTAAGCCGGTTGATCCCGCACTCGACCGCATGGCGCGCGCGGTATTCCACCACGTCGAAACGCGGCGGCCGGCCGCCACGGGAGCCGAGCTCGCTGCGGTTGCGGGCCTGGTCGGCCTTGTACGGGATGGTGCAGCGGATTCCACGTCGGCGCAGGTGGGCGCGGTTCTTGCGGGAGGAGTACGCCCGGTCGGCGCGTATTCGACGGGCACATCCCGCCAGGGAACTCCTGTCCGAACCCGGAACCATATGCCGTCGATCAGCCGCCGCCGGGGCCGGATGAGCAGCCGTCCCACCCTTACCCCCTTGGGCAACAACGGCTCCAACACCGCCCACTGTGCACCCGTGAGCTCTTCCCGGGCCATGAGCCACGATCATTCATGTGGGCTGCGCCGGGAACAGTCGGTCGGGCAAGTACGGTTGCATCGACTGAGGAACCGGCGCAGCACGGGGACAACATGGAGACCACAGGGCCGGCCGCCCCACTGGGGGCCGGGCTCCAGGATTGCGACGCGCCCGCCGAGCACTCGGACCAAGACGTATTTCTGCAGGAGGACTGTTTCATGACTGACCGGCCGTTGACGCTCATGGCAGTGCACGCCCACCCCGACGACGAGGCCACCGGAACCGGCGGGGTCCTCGCGCGGTACGCGGCGGAAGGCATTCGCACCGTTCTCGTCACATGTACCGACGGCGGTTGCGGTGACGGAACGGGGGGCGTCAAGCCGGGCGATCCCGGGCATGATCCGGCGGCCGTCGCCCTGATACGCCGACAAGAACTCAAGGCGAGCTGTGACGTCCTGAAGATCAGTGATCTGGAGATGCTGGACTATGCCGACTCCGGGATGATGGGCTGGCCGAGCAACGATGCCCCCGGATCCTTCTGGCGGACCCCCGTGGAGGAGGGCGCTGCCCGACTTGCGGAACTCATGCGGCGCTACCGACCCGATGTGGTCGTCACCTATGACGAGAACGGCTTCTACGGCCACCCCGACCACATCCAGGCCAACCGCATCACGATGGCGGCGCTGGAGATGACCGGGCTGACACCGAAGGTGTACTGGACGACGATGCCCCGCTCGATGATGCAGCGGTTCGGGGAGACCATGCGCGAGTTCCATGAGGACATGCCGGAGCCGGATCCTGCCGAGGCCGCCGCGATGGCCGAGATCGGCCTCCCCGACGATGAGATCACCACGTGGGTGGACACCATCGCATTCAGCGGTCAGAAGTTCGATGCGCTGGCTGCACACGCCAGTCAGGGTGAGAACATCTTCTTCCTCAAGATGGGCAGGGAGAGGTTCGGTGAGTTGATGGGCATGGAGACCTTCGTGCGTGTCAAGGACGCCACCGGCGCGGCCGTACCCGAGAGCGATCTCTTCGCCGGTCTGCGCTGAACCCTGCGTCCGGCCGGGGCGCGGGAAAATCCATCGGTTGCACGGCGCGATCGCGCGGGTCACGCACTCGGAGGCCAAAGCGTGTTGCAGAAGGGCGGGGCAGGGCTCAGTGGACCGGCTTCTGCGCCCTTGTGGATCACGCGGCCAGGGCGTGGTCCACGCGGGCCCGCACGGGTCGATGTTCGCGGCGTGCGCCCCGAGGCGCCTCGTCCATCCCATGAGGTGAGTTCTTGGGTCGCTGGCCCTACTTGAACGCGAAAGCGAGAGGGCACAACTGCATACTCGGCAAGCGGTGCCCGTTCAGGCGGGAGGATCGCGACGAGTGTGGTTCCGGGCCGAGGCGGCTGGCAGCACGGAGACATCCGGAGACGTCCGGAGCCCTCCGTGTGCCCGCGCGTGCGGTTCAGCCGGTGGTGAGGCCCGCGGTGGTCTCCAGCACGGCCATCGTGCTGGACAGTTTCGTCACGGCCTGGGTCCGGGCCAGGGAGCACGGGCCGTCGAGCACTTCGCCCGTGACCTCGTCACTCGGTGGGCCGGAAGGTCGTGCAGGAACGAGGCTTCCGGCCACCGGCGCATGAGTGTCGCGTCGACGTGGAATGGCCGGAAGGTTTCTGGCCATGCCGGATCGGCCTTGCTCATTCCTGTCGTCTGCCAGCGGGTGGTGTACACGACATCCATTTGTTCCGGCGCGTCCGCCACATCGTGCGTCTCGACCACCACGGCGCCGGCCGTGCCGGCGATCCGTCGGGCCGTGCTGAGCACATCCGCCGGCAGCCCGTACCCCGGAGGACCGATGAAGGTGGCTCGGGTTCCGGGCGCGGTGGCAATGCGTACGCCAGCGCGACGGCCGTGTTGTTGCCTCACCGATGTACATCACCCGGATTCCGCTCAGGTCGCCGTGTGCGAGGGCGGGGGTGGCCAGCTCGCACACGTCCTGAGTCGGGTGCTCCTCCGCAGCCATGGCGTTGATCACGGTCAGCCCGCGCTGGTCTCCGGCCGACCGTGGTGTTTGCTCCCCCGGCCGGTGGTCGCGTTGTGCCGTTGCGGGCCGGCCGGTCAAAAACCGTGGTGCGACAGCACCCACAAACTGATGCGCGACCCGACCCGGCCTCGCCCCGCTGTCCCTGCTCCTGTCCCCATCGGCAGTGGAGCGAGGTCCACCCCATTCATTACCCCCTGTCACGAATTCCGTTCGCTCCGTATCCGGCGTGCCGAGCCGCCGTCCGCTCTGGTCCGGATGTGAACCGCTTCGCTGTAGCGGTGGCGGGGAGGGGTGAATCAGGGTGGTGGCGCATATCTGGCAGGCGTCCTGGTACTACTGCTTGAGCTTGCGGACGGCTTCAGTGCCGCTTTGTGAACGATTTCCTCAGGCGTATTCGCCGTGAGTCTGCCATTTGGGAGAGTTCGAGTGGACGGGAGAGGCTTGGCATTCTGATGTCGATTCGCGGCGCATGGCGTCATCGGCGACCTTGACGATCTGATGCGCTATGTCGCAGTCCGTGGAGAAAAGGCGGCACGTGTCTCGGACCGTGCGGCGGACTGGTGATCATGCGGCCTCAATGCGAGTGCTGTGGATAGCGGTGCATTCGACCGCAGCGAGTATGCCGGCCATGCGCGAGGGCGGTATCTCCTGCATCAGCCCACGCCGGGCGGGCAGGGGCTTCACCCGTCGCGATCCGGATGCCGGCCTCGTGCGCCGGGTCCTGGCCCGGAAGACCTCCCCCCACGCGGACTCCGCCCCGGTCCCACCTCGCCGGAGTGTGCGTCGACCGGGTGCGAGGCTGCCTCGGGGACCTGCGGCGAGGGTCGATGCGTATGGCAAGGCGCGTGCGGGGGACGGTGCGTATGGCAAGGCGCGCGCGGGGGACGGTGATCCGGCCGAGTTCGGCCGCGACGCAGGTCTTGGCCGGCGTCGTACGTCTTCGTGCCGAACGGTCGCGCGGGCGCCCATGGCCCGGTCCGGGGCGTCACCGTCAACAGCCCTCCAGCACATGCGCGAAGCCCGTGCCCGATCTGCTGTGCACCCCAACCAGCCAATCCCCAACCGGCCGCACAGTAAAGGAAGTTGCAACAGTCCAGGTGAACGATGCCTCGTCTGAAAAGAATTCAGCCGTTCTCCTCCTGCCTCGCCCTCCACTCGCGACCGACGGGCTCGATAAAGCAGTTACCGATCGCTCACTTGAACCTTGACCGGTGAGTAACCAGGCCACTACCTTTCAATCCGCTTCGAACACACGCTTCATATCGGCGTTCCGCGGTGGGCTTTTCCCTGCAGGAAGCCGGTGAGCCGCCTCGTCTGTACAGAACCCCCCACCGTGCAGTCTCACCCTTGATTCGGAGAACGATGAACTCCGCTGTGCGTTCCGAAGAAATGATCATCGGCATCACCCCGTTAGGTGAGCCCGATGCCGGGCTCACCCTGGCGGTCTGCCGGGCCGGCGGTCTCGGCGTGCTCGACCTCGGGCCCGGCGACCGGAGGGCCCGCGAGGCCCTCGCTCAATTGCGGCGCACGGCTTCGGGCAGATTCGGCGTCCGGGTCGACGCGCGTTGCCGACTCACCCCGGCCGACCTGGATCCGGACGGTCCGCACACCGTGGTGCTCACGGTCGCAGCGGCGGCCGGGGAAGCAGGCGCGGACTGGACGATCGCCGGGCTCGCGGCGCGCTTCCGCGTACTCGTCGAGGTCACCGGCCTGGAGGACGCGCGGCACGCGTTACGCGCCGGGGCGCACGGTCTGATCGCCCGCGGCACCGAGTGCGGCGGCCGGATCGGCGAGTTGAGCACCTTCGTCCTGCTCCAGCAGCTCCTTGCCGCGCCCGAGGTGACCCGGCCCGTGTGGGCGTGCGGCGGCATCGGCCCGCGAACGGCCGCCGCCGCGGTGGCCGGCGGAGCTGCCGGCGTCGTCCTCGACAGCCAACTCGCGCTGCTCGCCGAGTCGGCGCTGCCCGAACCTGTCGCCGCCGCGCTGCGCACCATGGACGGCTCGGAAACCGTCGTCCGGGCCGGTCACCGCCTCCTGCTGCGGCGAGGCCCGGACGCCCCGCGCCTCGCGGAGGGTGCCGGGCCGCAGGAGGTGGCGGCGCTTCTGGGCGGGCGGGATCCGCGTACCCAACTGCTTCCGGTGGGCCAGGACGGCTTCCTCGCAGCCCGGTTCGCCGAGCGGTGGGGCGATGTGCGCCGAACTGTGCGCGCGTTGCGGGAAGCGGTGCTGGGCGCCGTCCGGGACGACACGGCCGCACGGGCGCTGCGGCCCGGGTCGCCGATGAGCCGGGCGCTCGGAACCCGGCTCCCCGTCGCGCAGGGGCCGATGACAAGGGTGAGCGACGGACCCGCCTTCGCCGCCGCGGTGGCCGCGGACGGAGCACTGCCCTTCCTCGCCCTGGCCCTGGCGGACGGCGCGCGGACGCGGACGATGCTGACCGAGGCGCGGGACGCGGTGGACGGCCGGCCCTGGGGCGTGGGGGTCCTCGGCTTCGCGCCGGAGGATGTGCGTACGGCCCAGCTCGACGCCGTACGGGACGTGCGGCCGACTCACGCGATCATCGCCGGTGGGCGGCCGTCCCAGGCGCAGGCCCTGGAGCAGGACGGCATCCGGACGTTTCTCCATGTGCCCTCACCGGGGTTGTTGCGGCAGTTCCTCCAGGCCGGGACACGCCGGTTCGTGTTCGAGGGCTCGGAGTGCGGCGGGCATGTGGGGCCGCGCGGCAGCTTTGCGCTCTGGGAGGCCCAACTGGCCGTCCTGGAGGATTTCCTGGAGAGCCACGAGGCCGAAAACATCGAGGTGTTCTTCGCGGGCGGAGTGCACGACGAGCGGTCGGCGGCGATGGTCGCCGCTCTGGCCGCGCCGCTGACCGCGCGCGGCGCGGCCGTCGGTGTGTTGATGGGTACCGCGTATCTGTTCACCGAGGAGGCCGTATCCCGCGGGGCGGTCCGGCCGCTCTTCCAGCAGCAGGTTGTGGAGGCCGAGCGCACCACGCTGCTGGAGTCGGCGCCGGGGCACGCGACGAGGTGCGTGCCGAGCCCCTTCACCGTCGGCTACCGCGACCAGGAGTCCCGGCTGCGCGCCGAGGGCGTGCCGGACCGGCGGATCTGGGAGGAACTGGAGAGGCTCAACGTCGGCCGGCTGCGCATCGCCAGCAAGGGCGTCGACCGATCCGCCGACGGCCGCCTCACGCCGGTCGACGAGCGGCGCCAGCTCGCCGAGGGGATGTTCATGGCCGGCGAGGTGGCCGTGCTGCGCTCGGTGACCACGACCGTCGCCCTGCTGCACGAGTCGGTGACCACCGGCGCCGCCGAGCATCTCGCCCGGCGGACGGCGCAGTGGGCTCCGGCGAGCGAGGTGCGCGAGCCGGTCGCGCCCGCTCCGCTCGACGTCGCCGTCGTCGGCATGGCGTGCATGTTCCCGCAGGCGCCCGACCTGTCCGCCTTCTGGGCGAACGTGGTCGCCGGAGTGGACGCGGTGAGCGAAGTCCCGCCCGAGCGCTGGGATCCGGCCGTCCATCATGGTCGGTCCACCCCCTCCAAGTGGGGCGGCTTCCTGCCCCGCATCCCCTTCGATCCGCTGCGCTACGGCATCCCGCCGGCCTCGCTCGGCAGCACCGAACCGGTGCAGCTGCTGTCCCTGGAGGCCGCCCGGCGCGCTCTGGAGGACGCCGGATACGGGGACGGGGGACGGGAGTTCGACCGCTCCCGCACTTCCGTGGTGTTCGGCGCCGAGGCGGGCAGCGATCTCTCGAACGCGGCCACGCTGCGGGCGGTGCTGCCCTCGTACTACGGCCGCGTCCCCGCAGGTCTGGACGACCAGCTCCCGGGACTCACCGAGGACTCCTTCCCCGGCATGCTCGCCAACGTCATCTCGGGCAGGATCGCCAACCGGCTCGATCTCGGCGGCGCCAACTACACCGTCGACGCCGCCTGCGCCTCGTCACTGGCCGCGGTGGACGTCGCCTGCAAGGAGCTGGCCGGCGGCACCTCCGACGTGGTGTTGTGCGGTGGCGCCGACCTGCACAACGGGATCAACGACTACGTCCTGTTCTCCTCCGTGCACGCCCTGTCTCCCACCGGCCGCTCACGCGCCTTCGACGACTCGGCGGACGGCATCGCGCTCGGCGAGGGCATCGCCTGCGTCGTCCTCAAGCGGCTCGCGGACGCGGAGCGGGACGGCGACCGGATCTACGGCGTCATCAAGGGCCTGGGCTCCTCCAGCGACGGCCGCTCACTCGGTCTGACCGCCCCCCGGCCCGAGGGCCAGCGCTCGGCGCTGGAGCGCGCCTACCGCAACGCCCGAGTCTCACCGGCCGACGTCGGCATCGTCGAGGCGCACGGCACCGGTACGGTCGTCGGCGACCGTACCGAACTGCGCATCCTCAGCGAGGTGTTCACCGAGGCCGGGGCAGAACCGGGCAGCTGCGCGCTCGGCTCGGTGAAGTCACAGATCGGCCACACCAAGTGCGCTGCCGGTCTCGCCGGAATGATCAAAACGCTGCTGGCTCTGTACACCGGTGTCCGGCCGCCCACCCTGCACGTCGAGAATCCCAACCCTGCCTGGGAGGCGGACACCAGCCCCTTCGCCTTCCACACCGAGGCCCGTCCATGGGCGGCGCCCGCGGAGGAACGGATCGCCGGAGTGAGTGCGTTCGGCTTCGGCGGGACCAACTTCCACGTGGTGCTGGCCGCACACGCCGGTGGCGTACCGCCCGTGCGGGGACTGGACGCCTGGCCGGCCGAACTGTTCGTGTTCCGCGGACGGGACGAGGCCGCGACCCGCCGGGCGATGGAGGAGCTCCTCACAACCGCTCAGCCCCGGAACCGGTCGTGGCGGCTCCAGGACCTCGCGCTGAGCGCGGCCCGGCGGTCGGACGCCAGCGGCGATCCGGCCCGGGTCGCCATCGTGGCGACGGACGTGGACGACCTGGTCGAGAAGTTGCGGCGGGCCCTGGCCGACCCCGGCGAGCATGCTCCGGCACGCGGCATCCACCGGGCCGGAACCGGCGACTCGGGCGGCGCCAAGGTGGCATTTCTCTTCCCCGGCCAGGGCAGCCAGCGCACCGGGATGCTCGCCGACCTGTTCGTCGCCCTTCCCGAGCTGCGCCCCCATCTGGAACTCGCCCGCGCCCACGCCGACACCCTGTATCCGCCCGCCGCCTTCGACGACACCCAACGCGAGCGGCAACGGGCCGCGCTGACCGACACCCGCGTGGCCCAGCCCGCCCTCGGTGTCACGGGACTCGCCGCGCACGCCGTGCTCACCTCGGCGGGCGTGCAGCCGGACATGGCCGCCGGGCACAGCTATGGCGAATTGGTGGCACTGTGCGCGGCCGGCGCACTGACCCCCGGGACGCTGCTGGAACTGAGCGAGGAGCGAGCAGCGGCGATCCTTCAAGCCGCGCAGTCCGCCCAGGGCGAAGGGAGCGATCCCGGGACCATGGCCGCAGTCTCGGCCGGCGCCGAGGACGTGGCGCGGGCTCTCAAGGAGGCGTCCGCGCCGGACAGTGTTGTGGTCGCCAATCGCAACTCGCCCGGGCAGACGGTGATCTCGGGACCGACGGACGCCGTCGACGAGGCCGTCCGGCTGCTGCGCGAGGCCGGTCACGGTGCCAAGCGCATCCCCGTCGCCTGCGCGTTCCACAGCCCGCTGGTCGCCGCCGCCTCCGACCGGTTCGCCGCGGCGCTCGCGGCCCGGCCGGTGCACGCGCCCGAATTCCCGGTATGGTCCAACCGCACGGCCACCCCGTACGCCGCCGACGGGGACGCGGTGCGGGCCGAACTCGCCGCCCAGATCGGTGCCCCGGTCGCCTTCGTCGAGCAGATCGAGGCGATGTACGAAGCCGGGGCACGCGTCTTCGTGGAAGCCGGCCCCGGCTCGGTTCTGACCCGGCTGGTCGGGCAGATCCTCGGCGATCGGCCGCACCGCACGGTGGCCTGCGAACCCCGGCCGGGCAGCGGCCTGCGCGGCTGGCTCGACGCCCTGGCCGAGCTCGCCGTGGCGGGGCTGCCGGTGCGCGTCGGCTGGCTGCTGCGCGGCCGGGACGCGGTGGACGCGGCACGTACCCCGGCACCGAAGATCCCCGGATGGACGGTCGACGGACAACTGGTCCGCACCGCCGATGGCGCCCTACTCACCGGTGCGCTCGCACCGGCCCGACGAGTCACGGAGACCCTGGAGACGACTGTGACGACGAATTCCCCGCACAGTGCCCCCTCCGACAAGGACACGCTCATCTCCGAATTCCTGCGCACCAGCCGGGAGATGATCGCCGCCCAACGGGACGTCCTGCTCACCTACCTCGGATCCGCCCCGGGCGCGCAGCCCGTCCCGTCCCAGACGGCCCCGCAGGTGATCCGGGCCGTGCCGCAACTGCCCCCGGCGCAGCCGCCGATGAAGGAGCCGGAACAGGGCACGCCGACCACCGCCGTGGAGCCCGCCGGAGCGGCCGACGTCCAGCGGGTCGTTCTGGACATCATCAGCGAGCGCACCGGCTACCCCGTCGACATGATCGAGCCCGACCTCGACCTGGAGGCGGACCTCAGCATCGACTCCATCAAGCGGGCGGAGATCGCGGGCGAACTGGCCCGGCGCCTGGGTGCCGGATCCGACCTCGCCGCGCTGGACGACGACGCGCTGGAGGAGCTGGCGAAGGCGCGGACCGCCGCCGCGGTGACCGACTGGCTGACCGCGCGGATGGGCGGGCCGGCCGAGCGGCCCGCCGTCCCGGCGGCGGTGGAGCCCGGTCCGGACGCGGTCACCGCCGAACCCCCCGGACGGTACCTCCTGCGCCCGGTCCTCCTCGACGACCCGGCCGACGCCCGGACCGACCCGTCGTCCGCTCTCGCGGGCACCCGCTGGATCCTGCTCGGCGACGCCCCCGAGGTCGCAGCCCGCCTCGCGTCCCACGGCGCCGAGGTCGACGCACGGGCCCGGGACCACATCCTGACGGACAACGACGGCCCGGTGGACGGCGTGCTGTGGCTGGGGGCCCTCGCGGGCACCGACGACATGCCCTTGCTGCCCGCCTCGTTCCCCGTGCTGAAGGCCGCCCTGGCACTCGCCCCGCGCTGGCTGCTGGCCGTGCGGCCCGCCGACGGTGAGGCGCCCGACCCCCGGACCGCGGGGCTGCGAGGTCTGTTCCGGACCGTGGTGCACGAGTATCCACAGACGGTGGCCCGGGTCGTCGAGGTGGCCGACGCCTCGCCGTCCGCGCTCGCGCACGTCGTGGTCGCCGAGGCCCTCGCCCCGGACCGGACGCCGGTCGTGCTGCGGACGGCGGCGGGCCGGCACGGGTTCGAACTGGTGGCGGCGCCGCTCGGTGTGCTCGGCAGCACGGGCGCCGGACC
The DNA here is from genome assembly GCF_042677325.1 of Streptomyces sp. NPDC127117. Taxonomy (NCBI): domain Bacteria; kingdom Bacillati; phylum Actinomycetota; class Actinomycetes; order Kitasatosporales; family Streptomycetaceae; genus Streptomyces; species Streptomyces sp. NPDC127117. The sequence continues at coordinate 333,761 of NZ_JBHXTM010000001.1, read as the reverse complement.
GGCCGGGGCGGGCACCTCGGAGGCCACGGCGCTCGGCCTGGACCAGGACTCGGTGGTGCTGCTGGCCGGAGGGGCGCGGGGCATCACCGCACAGTTCGCCGCCCTGCTCGCCGGCGCCGCACGCTGCCGTCTGGAACTGCTCGGCCGCACTCCCGCCCCGGACGGGCCGGAGGCCGAGGACACCGCGTCCGCGCGCACCCCGGCCGAGCTGCGCGCTGCGCTCGCCGCCCGCGGCGGACTGAAGCCGGCCGAGATCAACCGCACCGCCGAACTGTTGCTCGCCCAGCGGGAGATCACGGCCACCCTGACCGAGATCAGCGCACTGGGCGGCCGGGCCCGCTACCGGTCGGTCGACTTCCGCGAACCCGACGCCGTACTGCAGGCGGTGAAGGAGATCCATGCCGAGCACGGCCGGCTCGACGGCGTGGTGCACGCCGCCGGTGTGATCGAGGACCGGCTCATCGCCGAGAAGAGCACGGAGTCCTTCCGACGTGTCTACGCCACGAAGGCGACCGGCGCCGACGCCCTGCTCACCGCATTGGAGGAACTGCCCGCACCGCCCGCGTTCACCGTGCTGTTCGGCTCGATATCGGCCGTCCTGGGCAATCGCGGCCAGGTCGACTACGCGGCCGCCAACGACGCGCTGGAGACCCTCGGCGCGGCGTTCGCCGCCCGCACCGGACGCCGCGCGGTGACTGTGCACTGGGGCCCCTGGGCGCCCTCGGCCGGTCACACCGGCATGATCGGGGCCGAACTGGCACGGGAATACGCCCGGCGCGGCATCCGGCTGATCGATCCGGAGGAGGGGACCGCGGCACTGCTGCGGGAGCTCGCCTGGGGCGAGGAGTCCGCCACCGCCGTCGTCCACACCGCCTCGGGCTGGTGACGGTCGTGGTGGAGCCGCCCCGCGGTCTCGGCGCCCAGGTGATGGCCGCGCGACAAGTGCCGGTGGCCATCGTCGGGATGGCGGTGCTGCTGCCGGGCGCCGCGGACCTGGACGCCTACTGGCGCAACCTGCGCGACGGTGTGGACGCGATCGGCGAGGTACCGGACGGGCGTTGGGACGCCGAGAACTACCACCCGGGCACCGCCTCAGACCCGGCCGTAGCGAACCAGGTCTACGCCCGCCGCGGCGGGTTCGTGGACGGGCTCGCGCAGGTGGAGGTCACCCGGTTCGGGATCATGCCGAACTCGGTGGCCGGTACCGAGCCCGACCAGCTCATCGCCCTGCACGTGGCCTCGGCCGCCCTGGACGACGCGGGCGGCCCCGATCGCCTTCCCGACCGGGGCCGGGTCGGCGTCGTTCTGGGCAGAGGCGGCTATCTCACGCCCGGTCTGGTCCGGCTCGATCAGCGAGTCCGAACGGCCGGCCAACTGGTCCGCACACTCGGGGAGTTGCTGCCGGACCTGACGGGGGACCAACTCGGAAGAGTCCGACAGGCGTTCACCGAGCGCCTCGGTCCGGACAGCCCCGAGTCCGCGATCGGCCTGGTGCCCAATCTCGCCGCCTCCCGGGTCGCCAACCGGCTCGATCTGCGCGGGCCCGCGTACACGGTGGACGCCGCCTGCGCCTCCTCGCTGATCGCCGTGGACCAGGCCGTGGGCGAACTCGCCTCCGGGCGGTGCGACGTGATGCTCGCCGGCGGCGTCCACCACTGCCACGACATCACGCTGTGGAGCGTCTTCTCCCAGCTGCGCGCACTCTCCCCCAGCCAGCGCATCCGGCCCTTCCACCGGGACGCCGACGGCATCCTGATAGGTGAGGGGACGGGCGTTGTCGTCCTCAAGCGGCTGGCCGACGCCGAGCGTGCCGGAGACCGGATCTACGCCGTGATCCGGGGTACCGGCGTGGCGAGCGACGGACGGGTGGCCGGTCTCATGAACCCCGAGCCCGGTGGTCAGGCGCAGGCGGTACGGCATGCGTGGCGGGCGGCCGGGCTGGACCCCGCCGAGCCGGGCTCGGTCGGCCTGCTGGAGGCGCACGGCACCGCGACCCCGGCCGGTGACAGCGCCGAACTCGCCACACTCGCCGAGGTGTTCGGCCCTGGAGACGGTGACGCGGTTCTGGGATCGGTCAAGTCGATGATCGGGCATGCCATGCCGGCCGCCGGGGTCGCCGGTCTGGTCAAGGCCGCGCTCGCCGTCCACCACCGCACACTCCTTCCGACATTGCACTGCGACGACCCGCACCCCGCCCTGGCCCGCACCCGGTTCCGCACCCTGGAGAAGGCAGCCGACTGGGAGACCACAGCGCACGGACCCGTTCGCCGGGCCGCGGTCAACGCGTTCGGCTTCGGCGGGATCAACGCGCACGTGGTGCTGGAGGAAGCCCCCGGCGTGCGCATGCCCCGCGCGAGCGTGCCGGCCCGCCCGGTCCTCAAGGTCGCCGAGCCCGAGCACATCCTGCTGCTCGCGGCCGACTCCCCGGCACGCCTCGCCGCCCTGCTGGACGCAGACGACGACACCGTACGGGCCGCCGGCCTCGCCCCCGGCCACCCGCACCCGGAGGCGGGCCCCGCCCGTCTCGGCATCGTCGCCCCGACCGCCAAACGGCTCGCTCTGGCCCGCCGCGCGGTCGCCCGGCAGCGAGGCTGGCACGGACGCGGTGACGTCTGGTTCCGGCCGAGTCCCCTCCTGGGCGCCGGCCACGGCCGACTCGCATTCCTGTTCCCGGGGCTGGAGGGCGAGTTCACTCCGAAGGTCGACGACGTGGCCGCCCATTTCGGTCTGCGTGCCCCAGCAGTCGACGGAGACCGGACCGACGACGTGGGCCGGCACGGTCTCGGCGTGGTCGCCGTGGGCCGCCTCCTGGACGCGGCGCTGCGCCGCAGCGGGATCGTGCCGGACGCGGTCGCCGGACACAGTGTCGGCGAGTGGACGGCCATGGCGGCGGCCGGGCTGTATTCCGGCGACGAGGTCGACGCGTTCATGGCCGCCTTCGACCCCGCCTCGGTGACGGTCCCCGGTCTCGCCTTCGGCGCGATCGGCGCCTCCGCCGAGCACGTCCTGGCCGCCCTGCACGACGAGGGCGGGAGCGGTGCGGGGCTGGTCCTCTCCCACGACAACGCACCCGGTCAGTCGATGGTGTGCGGTCCGCAGGCGGCGGTGGAGGACTTCGTACGGGCGCGTCGCGCCCAGGGGGTCCTCAGCCAGGTCCTGCCGTTCCGCTCGGGCTTCCACACGCCGATGCTGCGCCCCCATCTCGGACCGATCGAGGAGGCCGCCGGCCGGTTCCGCCTGCATCCGCCGCACACCCCGCTCTGGTCGGGTACGACCGCCGCGCCGTTCCCCGAGGACGAGAGGGGGATCCGGGCTCTCTTCGTCCGGCATCTGCTGGAACCCGTGCGGTTCCGGCAGCTGACCGAGGCCCTGAACGCGGCCGGTCACCGGGTGTTCGTCCAGGCCGGACCCGGTCAGCTCGGCTCCCTCGTGAGCGACACCCTGGGCGGCCGCGACCACCTGGTGGTCGCCGCCAACTCGCCCCATCGCACCGGCCTCGCCCAGTTGCGCCGGGTGGCCACCGCGCTGTGGACGGCGGGTTCCATGGTGGCGCCCTCCTTGCAACCCGCCGAGGCGACGACCACGAATCGACGGCCACCGGTGCGACTGGACCTCAGCGGTGCCCTGGTGTCCCTCTCGCCCCAGCGGCTCCCCGCACTGCGGGCCGAGCTGCGGGCGCCCGCGCGTGCCCCGGTCCCGGCCGGCTCGTCGCCCCTGGACTCCCTCGCCGAGAGTTCCCCGGTGGCCGCCGAACTGAGCGCCCTGCTGAGCGAGACCGCGGACACGGCAGCCGCCCTCATGAACGCGAGGGCGAAAACGTCTGCGCCGGCCCCGTCCGCCGGGTCACGGCACACGACCGTCCGCGTCTCGACCGACACCATGCCCTACCTCCTGGACCACTGTTTCTTCCCCCAGCGGCCGGGCTGGCCCGAAGTCGCCGACCGGTGGCCGGTCGTCCCGGCCACGACGATCGTGCAGCACATCGTGGACGCCGCGCAGAAGACGGTCCCCGGCGGGCTGCCGGTCGCCGTGCACGGCGCGCGGTTCGACGAGTGGCTCACCGCCACCCCGGCCGTCGACGTGCCCGTGACCGTGACGCCTGAGGGCGCGGGCCTTCTCGCCGTCTCCTTCGGCCCGCGGGCCCGGGCCACCGTGGAGCTCGCCGCCGCGTACCCCGCCCCGCCCCCCACCCCGTGGGCCATCGATCCCGGAACCGAGCGCGCCCCCGACCACACCGCTGCCCAGCTCTACGCCGAGCGCTGGATGTTCCACGGCCCGGCGTTCCAGGGCGTCGGCGAACTCACCGCGATCGGCGACCGCCATGTGCGCGGACGTCTCACCACCCCTTCCGCGCCCGGCGCGCTGCTGGACAACGTCGGCCAGATCCTCGGCTACTGGATCATGGCGACCCGTTCCGAACGCACCGTCGTGTTCCCGGTCGGAATGCGGGAAATGCGGTTCTACGGGCCGCATCCGGCGCCGGGAACAGAGGTGGAATGTCTGGTACGCATCACCTCGCTCACCGACGCTCTTCTGGAGGCCGACGTACAGCTGAGGGCCGGGGGCACCGTGTGGGCGGAGCTGTACGGCTGGCAGGACCGCCGCTTCGACAACGACCCGCAGACCCGGCCCGTCGAGCGCTTCCCGGATCGCAACACCCTGTCCGAGCCGCGCCCCGGCGGTTGGCGGCTGCTGCACGAGAGGTGGCCGGACCTGGCGTCCCGGGAGCTGATCATGCGCAACTCCCTGGGCAGCGCGGAGCGCGCGGAGTACGCGCGCCACGCGCCACGCGGACGCCGGCAGTGGCTGCTGGGACGCATCGCGGTCAAGGACGCGGTGCGGCAGTGGCTGTGGGACCACGGCGAGGGCCCCGTCTTCCCGGCGGAACTGCGGGTGCACAACGACGAGAAGGGCCGCCCGTACGTCACCGGCGTGCACGGGCGGGTCCTGCCCCCACTGGACGTCTCGCTGGCCCACTGCGCGGAGGCGGCCGTCGCGATCGTCCGACCGCACCGGACCGGCCCCGACCCCGGCATCGACATCGAGGAGGTCACCGATCGCACCCCACAGGCCCTCGCCGCCGCCCTCGACGGCGACGAGCTGCGGCTGCTGCACCGCCTGTCGGCCGACACCGGCGAGAGCGAGGCCCTGTGGTTCACCCGTTTCTGGGCGGCCAAGGAGTCCGTCGCGAAGGCGGAGGGCACCGGATTCGGCGGCCGGCCGCGGGACTTCACCGTGCTCGACGCGACACCGGCCGGCGACCGGCTGACCGTCGCGGGCCGCCTGGAACGCCCCTACACCGTGCACTGCGTGCCGGCCACCAACCCGCCCCGGCTGCCGGAGCGCGCGTACGCAGTGGCATGGACGACGGGAAACCCGACCGCTAAGGAGTACGACGCCCGATGACAGCTCCCACCCCCCGTATCCCCGTCACCGCCGACGAGGACTCCGTCCTCGCCGACCTCACCGGCATGCTGGCACGGCTCCTGGAGGACGAGTACGGCCTCGACGACGTCGGGATCGGCATGACGACGACCTTCAACCGTGACCTGGAGCTGGAGAGCATCGACCTCGTCACCCTCGCCGGGCTGCTCCAGGAGCGGTACGGGGACCGGGTCAACTTCGCGGAGTTCCTGGCCGGTATGGAGTTCGACGAGATCATCGAGCTGACCGTCGGACGGCTGGTCGAGTACGTCGTGACCAGTCTGAAGGCCGGGGAGGCGAGCTGAGCCATGGTGATGGTCGACACCGGCGCCGCCCGGTTGCACGTACAGCGGATCGGTCCCCGCGAGGGCCGGCCGGCCCTCGCCACCGTGGTGCTGGTGCACGGTCTGCTCACCGACAGCCTGGCCAGCTACTACTTCACCGTCGCACCCGCGTTCGCGGCCGCCGGTCTCGATGTCGTCATGTACGACCTGCGCGGCCACGGGCGCAGCGAACGCCCTGCCGAGGGCTACACGGTCGAGCACAACATCGACGACCTGGAGGCGCTGCTCGACCGGCTGGCGGTGACCGGTCCGGTACATCTGGTCGGCAACTCCTTCGGTGGCACGATCGCGTTCGGCTTCGCGGCCCGGTGCCCAGAGCGGGCGGCGAGCGTGAGTCTCATCGAGTCCGAACCGGCCACCGCCGCCTGGGCGAAGAAGCTGGAGGGCATCCTGGACCGCGTCGTGACCCAGCTCGCCCACAACGAGCCCGACGCGATCGCCTGGATCAGCACCCACCGCGGGCACAACACCGCGCGCCTGGCCAAGGGAGCGGCCCGACTGGCCCGCGAGACCACCCTCGGCCGGGACATCCCGGCCAGCAGTGTCCTGACGGCCGGCCAGATCGCGGCAGTGCGCTGTCCGGTGCTCGGCCTGTACGGAGGCGACTCCGATCTCGCCGAACTCGCGCCCTGGCTGGCGTCAGCGCTTCCGGACTGCCGGACGGTGGTGATCCCGGGGCACGAGCACTCGGTCCTGGTGGAGGCCTCCGGGACGGTCGGCGGGCATATCCTGGCGCTCGTCGAGGAGACCGGCCGCGCCACCGGGCGGGTGGCGGCGGAGGTGGCCGGGTGAGCCGCTTCCTCTTCGTCGTGCCGCCCCTGGTCGGGCACATCAACCCGACCGTCGGTGTCGCCGCCGAACTCGTCGCGTCAGGACACGCGGTGGCGTGGGTGTGTCCCGAACCTGCGCTCGTCAGCCGACTCGCGGGCCCCGGGGCCGGGCCCGTCATGGCGTGCGCCGGGGCGCCCCGGGGTGAGCGGCCGGCGGAGCTGCGCGGTCCGGAGGCGCTGAAGTTCCTGTGGGAGTGGTACCTGCTGCCGCTGGCCGAGGCGATGGCCCCGGGTGTCCGGGCCGCTGTCGAGACGTTCCGGCCGGACGTCGTCGTCGCCGACCAGCAGGCATTCGCGGGCGCGCTGATCGCGGAACGGCTGGGCCTGCCGTGGGCGACCTCGGCGACCACGTCGGCCGAGTTCACCGACCCCCTCGCCGGGCTTCCCAAGGTCGGCCAGTGGTTGCAGCAGCGGCTGGCCGCGCTCCGGGAGGCCGTAGGGGATCCGTCGGGCACGGCCGACCCCCGCTTCTCACCGCATCTCGTCCTCGCGTTCAGCACACCCGAGTTGGCGGGTTCGGCGCACGACGGGGTCTGCTGGGTCGGTCCGTCGATCACGGCGCGTCCGTCCACCGCCACTTTCCCGTGGGAATGGCTCGACGCCGGCCGCACCACCGTCCTGGTCACATTGGGCACGGCGAACGCCGATGCCGGCGGCCGGTTCCTCGACGTGTGCCGGAGCGCGCTGAGGGAGCGGGCCGACCGGGTGCAGGCGGTGATCGTCGATCCCGGTGGCGTGCTCCCGGCGCGGGACGGCGACAAGGACGTGCTGATCGTGCCGTCCGTGCCGCAACTCTCCCTTCTGGAAAGAGGCGTTGGCGCAGTCGTCTGCCACGCCGGCCACAACAGTGTGTGCGAGGCGCTGTGGCACGGGGTTCCGCTTGTGGTGGCTCCCATCCGCGATGACCAGCCGGTGGTGGCCGGACAGGTCGTGGACGCCGGGGCCGGGGTGCGGGTCCGGTTCGGGCGGGCCACGGTCCGGAAGCTGGTCTCGGCGGTCGACTCCGTCCTGGACGACTCCGGATACCGCGTCGGGGCCGACCGGATCCGTACGGCGTTCCGCTCCGCGGGTGGGGCCCGTGCCGCCGCGCTCCGGCTCGGCGAACTGGACGAGACCTTCCGGCAGCCTGCGGGCATGAAGGGAGGGTGCCCGTGATCATCTGTGACGGCGAAGCCGGACACCCCGGCGACCGCACTCCACAGCCCAGCCGGTCGGCCGTCAGTGTCCCGATGACCTCGCTGTGCGTCAGGCGGGCAAAATCGCGGCCCGGGAAGGCTCCGCCACATCCCACGCGAGCGGCCACGACTTCGACAGACACTCTCGCGCACCGCGAATCAGCCGATCCAACGCCACGACGTACGGGAACAGCCAGGGAGTTCAGATGAGCGAAGAGACCGAGTCCGCTGTCCGGATCGCCCGGCTGCGGCCCGCCTACCAGGCGGACATCGCCGTCGGCTGGGAGAGCTTCTTCGAGCCGCGCCGCCCCGACTGCCCATGGTGCGGTTCGCAGGAGCTGACCACCCGGCTGCGCACCACCGACCTGCTCCAGCACAAGCCGGGCCGTTTCGTCCTCGACCGCTGCGAGGGCTGCGGTCACACCTTTCAGAACCCTCGGCTGAACGCGCAGGGACTGGATTTCTACTACCGGGACTTCTACGACGGGCTCGGCGAGAAGAAACTCGGTGACACCTTCGGGGGCCGCACCAAGATGTACCGGGGGCGGGCTGAGTCGATGCTGCCGTACGACTCCGCGCCGAAGAGATGGCTGGACGTCGGGACCGGGCACGGCCACTTCTGCGCGGCTGCGCGGTCGGTGCTGCCCCACACCGTATTCGACGGCCTCGACTTCACCGACGGCGTCGAACTGGCTGAGCGGGAGGGCCGGGTGGAGCGTGGCCACCGGGGCAGCTTTCCCGACCTCGCACCCGAACTGGGCGGCCACTACGACGTGGTGAGCATGTTCCACTACCTGGAGCACAGCACTGAGCCCGATCGTGAACTGCGCGCCGCACGGGAGACGGTACGGCCCGGCGGGCATCTCCTCATCGAGGTGCCGGACCCCGAGAGCCGGTACGCCAGGCTGCTGGGCCGTTGGTGGCTGCCCTGGCTCCAGCCGCAGCACCTGCACTTCGTCCCGGTGGCCAATCTGCGGCAGCGGCTCACGGAGATGGGCTTCACAGTGGTCGCCGAACAGCATGCCGAGCCGCACGACCCGGTCGACCTGCTGGCCGCCGTATGGCTGGCGCTGGACCATGCGGCGCCGCGTGACGATGCGCCGTGGCTGCCCGAGCCACCGAGTCGGCTGCGCCGCACGCTGCGCGGGGCGCTGCTGGTCGCAGGCATTCCGGCGCTGGTCGTGGGCACCCTGTTGGACCGGTTCGCGGTGCGGCCGCTGTCGTACCGGCTTCGGGTGTCGAACGCGTACCGGATCGTGGCGCGGCGCGACTGACGGCTGGGCACGGTGTCTTCTCGACCCATGGGGTGTACGGCCTTTCCGGCCTCGCGGTGTTGACAGCAGTCCGGTCGCGCCCGCCCCCGGAACTGCTCGTCAGAGCTGGGGCACCAGCCGGAGGTACCGGGAGTGAGGGCGCATCTCGACCTACCGTTCGGCCGCGCGCTGTGAAGGGGGCGTCTGACGGGCATCCTGCCTGGTCGGGTGCCCCTTTGCTGTGTCTGGAAGAAGCCCGGCCTCTTCGGCGAGTACGACACCAGGAGGTTCTTCGTCTGCCGGTGGTACAGGCGTCACGCGTCGCTGACCTGTGCAAAACGCGGCCATATACGGCTTGTCGGAGCCGTTGGCCCGGGTGTGGTCCCGATCTTGTCCTCAGCGGGACGCGCCTGGCTATCCTCCGACGCTGCCCCTCGGCTCGTGGACTGCTCCACGCGGATGTGCTGGCCTGCCCGGCGCTACGGCGAGGTGGGCAGGTGCGGGGGAGCGGAGCACGAGCAAGCAGCGGGCCCCGGAAGCCGGTGCCGCGGCTGGTGTAGAGGAAGGTGCGGGCGCCGTGGTGGCCAAGGCCGACGACCATGTGCGCTATGGGTGTTACGGGCGATGTCTGCACGCTGAGATGACGCTCGTTCTGATGGGGCGTCACCTGATTGACCGTGCAGGTCGTGCGGGGCGGACGGTGCGCGGGGCTTTCTCCGTTCCCGGCGTCCTCCTCTCGGGACCGGGCGACGGGCTCTCTGCCGTAGCGGCGGAACCGAGCATGGCACCCTCACCGTGCTCAGGCATCTCGGCATATTGCACAAACTCCGACGTCGCTGCTTGCCGTGATTGCGCAGAGACAGGTCTCGAACCGTGCTTCAGGATGTGCGACCAGACAAGGCGTGAGCCGGATGAAACATCCAGTTCACCGTGACGACATCGGGAGTCCGCTGTGCTCTGGAGAAAACTGCTCGTCCCCCTGACCTCGCTCCTGCTCCTGCTGACGGCTTCTGCCGGCGCTGGATCGGCAGCGGCGTCCACCGGTTCCCCCGCCGGTGCCAGTGCCGAGGCGGCCGCGGCCGACTACGGCGCTCCCGGCCCCTACGCCACCGCGGTGGAGGTCGGGGCGGTGACCACCCTGTACTACCCGCGTGACATCGCGACCAGCGACCGCCGCCACCCCGTGATCGTGTGGGGAAACGGCACCTTCGCCTTCCCGGTCGTCTACCGCGACCTGTTGCTCCACTGGGCCAGTCAGGGCTTCATCGTCGCCGCCGCCAACACCCCGCAGTCCAACCTCGGCATCTCCATGCGCGCCGGGATCGACCTGCTCACCCGTCGCAACGCCGACCACAGCAGCCCCTTCTACGACCGTGTCGACCTTGAGCACATCGGCGCGTCCGGTCACTCGCAGGGCGGCGCCGCCGCCATCGTCGTCGGCGCGGACCCGCGCATCGACACCATCCTCCCCATCCAGCCCGGGCCGCTCGCCGACATCGACGACGTACACGTACCCGCGCTCCTCCTGGCCGGACAGAACGACAGCATCGTCTTCCCCTTCCTGGTCAAGGCCTTCTACAACGACGCCGACCACATACCGGCCATCTACGGGGAATTGCGCGGAGCCGATCACTTCACGGTCGTGGGTGATCCCGGCCCGTTCGCCGCGCCCACCACCGCCTGGTTCAAGGCACAGCTGATGGGGGACCAGACGGCGCGTGCACAGTTCTTCGGGGCCGGCTGCGGGATCTGCACCGACAGCGGCACCTGGTCCGACGTCCGCCGCAACGGCCTCGCGAGCCGGTGAACCGCTCCCGGAGGTCCCTTCCGCTGTGACCGGCGGCCGTCCCGATCCACGCCGCCCGCCCCTGACGCTCCCGCGACCAGGGGCGGCCGGCCCCGTTGCCACATGGAAGGACCGCCAAGGACCTCATTGCGACCGGACCGGACAGGGTCCGAGGCTGTTTCCACAATGGGATCTCCACCTGTCCCGGCATCCGCAACGCCGCCCCGCCCCTCGGCGCTCCCGCCCCGGTCGAGTCCTGGGAAGGGGTACGAGATGCTCCTGAGTACGGGCCGACTGCGCCCGAACGCCCCTACCGCCCGCCCTCGACCGGCTGATACCCGATCCGGGCATCGCCGGGGACGACGGTCTCGACCTCAGCGTCCGGACCCCATCCGTCGGAGAGGGCCGGCTGCCCGTCATGGTCTGGATCCACGGGGCTCCCCGCGCAACGGCTCGGCGAACCTGCCGCTCTACGAAGGGGGATGACTTCGCGCGCGACGGGTGGTCCTCGTCTCCGTCAACTGTCGGCTTGGCGTCGAGGGGTTCGGGGTCTTCCCGACACCCCCGTCAACCGGGGCCTCCTCGACCGGATCGCAGCCCTGATCCGGGTCCGCGACAACATCTCCGCCTTCGACGGAGACCCGGCGAACGTCACCTTGCGCGGGGAGTCCGCCGGCGCGATCGGCGTCGCGGCCCTCATGACCGGCCCCGGCGCGTCATGGTCTTCGACCACACCCTGGCGCCGGCCCTGTCCTCGAACCCCGGCATGCGGAACTCGGCGCCAGGCTCCGACAGATGTCAGGCCGGGCGCTCGCCGACGTCGGCCGTGGTTCATCCGCTTTCCGCTGCTCCTGCGGATCCCTGCCATCCGGTGACCCCGTGCTGATCCGCGGGCCTCGCCAGGTCCCTGGCGACGAGCGCCGCCTGGATCAGCCGCGCCTGCGCGGGAACCGCGAGGTCGAGGCCCGTCAGCGCGCTCACTCGCTGCAACCGGTAGTCCAGGGTGTTGCGGTGGACGCACAGCTCCAACGCCGTCTGGCGGCGGTTGAGCCCCCGCTCCACGAACACGCGCAGCGTCTCGAGCAGGTACGGATGCTCCTCCAAGGGGTCGAGTTTGGCCGCCAGCCGCACCAGGCCGTCCCCGGGGCGCGCGAGCTGGTGCTCCAGCAGCACGTCGTCGAGGCGGTAGCACCCGGGCGGGCGTCCCAGGCGGCGGACGAGATCCAGCACGCGGCCGGCCTCCTGCGCCGCCGAGGGGATGGTCGCCGGCACGGAGGAGCGGGCGGCGGCGGCGCGCACGGGCTGCCCCACGTCCTTCTCCAGCCGGGCCACCAGGCCCGGCACGTCGGACCTGCCCGGCAACAAGGCGATCCGAGCGACGTGGTCCATCAGCACAGGGATCCCGGTGAAGGCGTCGAGCGAGGACTGCACCAATCTGCTCGGCGGGTCGGACTCGAACGCGAAGGCAACCACCTCGCACTCACCCACCACGGTCACCCGCGCCACGCCCGCCAGCTCCTCGTACGGCCGTCCTGCTATCAGGGCGCCGAGCAGGGCCCGCCGTACGCGCTTGTTCTCGCTGTGGAGGTCCTCCTGGGCATTCTGGTGGGCGAGGACCACCGCGGGCAGCGCGGCGTGCAGCCAAGCGAGCAGCTTGCCGCCCGCCCCGGCCAGCTCACCGGGCTCCGCGACCTCGGTCAGCGTCTGCCACCACACCTCGGCGCCGATCAGGTACGCGGCGATCACCGCCTCCAGGGGGACGCGCTCCTCGGCCCGGCGCGCCGACCACTCGATGAGCCGGGTCAGATCGCCCGGCCTCAACGGCTCCCCGCCGCCGTCGCGCAGGGCCCTGAGCAACAGCGCGTGCACCGCCGCGATGGACCGCGCCACCTCGCCCTGGAGGGTGGCGCGGGGCAGCGCCCCGTAGAACGGCGACTCCGCCGCGCAGCGCGCAACCACGACGGCCGTGAGGTCACCGACCCGGGCGGCCATCCGGGCGTGCAGGTCCGACATCGGCGCATCGTTACACCGCCCCGGCCGTGCCGTCAATCGGAGCCCCGGGTCCGGCGGCGCGGGCAGTGCGTCGGGCGTGTCCCCGAACCGCTCCCGGCCGCCAACTCGTCGACGAAAGCGGCGACGTCACGTGGCACACCCGTAGCACTCTGGGGGCATCACTGTCTGGACAGCGACAAGCCCGACATACACACCGTTGCGCTTCCCCGGTCAGTGAACTTCGACCAGGAAACAGGACTCCACAAGCACTACTTCCGCCACTACGAGCCCGGGTCCGGTCGACAGTGGCCGGCGCCCGGGGGTGAGCATCGACCGGTGGCTCCGCATCTCCGACGTCCTTGTTGCCGGCAGTGTGCGGGAATGCCGTCGACACCCGTCGAGCAGGGCCGACCCGTCTCGGCCGTGGCGTTCGTCTGACGCTCCGGGCACGTGCGGGCCGCTTCTCGGGAGAGGCCATACTGCGTCTGACCTCCAGGCTCCCTGAATGTCACTTCCCGTGGCGTGCTTCCGATGACCGCGCACGTGGAGTGCGTGGCCGTCCTCGAACCGGCCACGAAGAGCTCTGAAGCAGGCGTCTCAACGCCTCGTACGACGGAGAACGGGGCGGGGCTGTGTATGCCACGAGCAACTGGCCGGGGTGGGTGTCGACGGTGAACTGCTGGACGTCCAATGTGAGCCGGCCGACGACCGGGTGAATGTATGTCTTCGTGAGCTGCCGCGGACCTCGCACCCGGTGACCCGCCCACCAGATACGGAAGTCCGGATCCCGTGCCGTGAGTTCCCCGATCAGCTCCGCCAAGGCCGCGTCATGAGGCGCGCGGCCGGCTTCCATCCGCAGCGTGGCGACACACTCGCGGGCGACCGGGGGCCAGTCCGCGTACAGGGAGCGGAAGGCGCCGTCGAGGAAAGTGAGCCGGATCAGGTTCCGCTGCGCCGCAGGCAGCACGGCGAAGTCGGTCAGGAGGGCTGCCGCTCCCCGGTTCCACGCGAGGACGTCCATGCCGCGACGCAGCACCAGGGCGGGTACATCGTGCATGGTGTCTAGCAACTGCTCCAGGCGAGGCGCGACTTGATGTCGCCCGGGTGAACTCGGCGAAGGGGCGGGCGCGACGTCGGCCAGAGTGAAGAGATAGGCCCTCGCGTCCGCGGCTAGCTGCAACGCGTCGGCCAGCGCATCCAGTACGGCGCGAGAGACCCGACAGTTGCGCCCCTGTTCGAGCCGGACGATGTAGTCGACGCTGACATGGGCGAGCTGGGCCAGTTCCTCCCGGCGCAGGCCCGGTACTCTCCGCAGCCTCCCGTCATCGGGAAATCCCGCCTGCCGTGGGTCGCACTCCGCGCGTCGGGCCCGCAGGAAGTTCCCCAGCCCGCTGCCGAGATCCGCGGCGTCATGGTCTGCCATGCCTCCAGTGTGGTCGCTGCCGCGACGACATGCCTGGTACTGGGCTGCATAGGCACAGTCGTCCCTGGCGGGGCCGTACCGACGCGGGAGACGGTGGGACCGAGGTCGCCGGATCCGGGGACCGGACGCCCGGCTCGGGCATACATCCCTACGTCTTCGACGGGAGTGCATCACCATGCGCAGCGACGTCACATTCCCCAGCAACGGGCTCAAGCTGGCCGGCCATCTCTACACGCCCGACGCCCCCGCCTCCGGTTGCCGCCCGGCGATCGTCGTCGGCCACCCCGGCAGCGGGGTCAAGGAACAGGCTGCAGGGCTCTACGCCCGGCGCCTGGCCGAGCGCGGATTCGTCGCGCTCGCCTTCGACGCCGCGTATCAGGGCGCCAGCGAGGGAGAACCGCGCGGTCTGGAGGACCCGGGCCAGCGAGTGGAGGACCTCAAGGCCGCGGTCTCCTTCCTCTCCACCCGCGAGGAGGTCGACGCCGGCCGGATCGGGGCACTCGGGATCTGCGCCTCCGGCGGCTACGCCCTGGCCGCCACGGCCACGGACCACCGCATCCGGGCCGTCGGCACGGTGAGCGCGGTCGACATCTCCCGGCAGTTCCGCCTCGGTGCGGACGGCACCCAGGACCCCGACGTGTTGCAGAACATGCTCGCCGAAGCGGCAGCGGCCCGTACCGCTGAGGCCCGCGGGGAGGACGTCCAGCGTTTCCCGCTCTTCCCCACGACCGAGGCCGAGGCGCGCCGCGCCGGCCCTCACGTCCATGAGGGCTGGGACTACTACTGCACGCCACGCGCCGAACACCCCCGGTCCGCCAGGACTCTTACCTGGACCAGCGTCGACCGCATCGCCTCCTTCGACGCCTTCCACGCCGTCGGACTCATCGCGCCACGTCCGCTGCTGATGATCACCGGACGCGAAGCGGTGACATCGTGGATGAGCGTGGAAGCACTCCAGAAGGCCGATGCCCCGAAGGAACTGCACTGGATCGAAGGCGCCGTACACAACGACCTCTACGACAAGGACACCTACGTCACACCCGCCATCGACCGGCTGGCCGAATTCTTCGGAGCGCACCTGGAGCCGTGAGAAGCCCAGGTCCCCGGGCTCCAGCGGCGGTACAGCTCGACCGCCGCGAGGAGCGCCTGTCCGGCTTCGCGGCGGTCGTGGCCGCACAGCGTTGTCTGGAGGCCACGCGCCTGTTCCGGCGCGATGTTTTCGAGGTGGCGTACTCCGTGCGGATCCGCGCCGGCCTTCAGGGCGACCAGGGGGCCGAGCACGGTTCCACGCAGAAGGACCAGGAATCCGATGGTCTCGAACAGTTCACCGCGGCCGAGCTTCGTCGCGCCGTAGTGCACCCAGACCCGGAAACGGTCCTCGATCCACTGACGGTTGAAGGGTGCAGTGCTCGGTGGCAGCCGGGTGAGCGCGGTCGCCAGGGTTCCGCCGCGGCCCCGGCGGATCTCCGGGTCCTCGGTCCGTAAGGCGAAGTCCGCGGCCCGGACGAACTTGAAGTCCACATGCAACAGGGGTGGCCCGACCAGCGTGACAGCCGAGCGCGGCTCCCGGACGTGCTCTCCGTGAATCCGGCCACCAAAGAGCTCCAGGAGCCGACGAGTGCGAGCCGCTTCTGCATCACGGTGTCGTACGCGTCGTCGGCGATGATCAGCATCAGGTCCACGCCCGAGTAGGAATCGGGGTAACCCTTGGTCAGTGACCCGGTGATAGCCACGCCGGTCATGCGCGCATCCTGCCGGATCCGCGGGAGCGTGTCGTCGGGGAACTGGCTGTACGAGGAGGGCACACTCATCTGCTTTCCTTCCGGTCGGAGCGAAGCAGATCAACGCAAGACGCTGGACGACCCTGATTCGCGACCGAAATGGCTCACTCGCAATCGGGCGGGGCGCCGTTCCCCGGGCTGCCGCCTGCCGTTCTGCTGATCCCGAGGCCGGGTCAGCGGTCGGTGCTGCCGGGCGCGATCTGCTGCATGAGACTGATCACGTCCGGGGCCACCCACGCTTCGGCGATCTTGCCGTACGTAGCCGCCCCGCCGACATATTCGCCGCCAAGCGGGGCCACGCTGAGCCACGACGAGGCGGCGGCCGTCGCGCTTGCCGTGCTGACTGTGTGGCAGGCGCGCGTCAGCCATGCCGCGTTGCAACGGGGCAGCACATCCTGATGCACGGGGGCGCCGGGGGCGTCGGCACCTTCGCCGTACAAAAGGACTTCGTCACCGGCCTCGCGCACAGCAGGTCATCGTCTTCCGCCACTGCTCGTCCGTGATACGGAGGAACCCGCCCGGCCGCGCCGACGCCGAGCCCACGTAGTTCACAAGTACGTCGATCCGGTCCCCGACCGCGGCGACGGGCCGCCCGGCGTCCTCGGCCCCCGGCGACCCCTGTGCACCGCGCGCCTGGAGCGCGAGGTGAAGAGGCGGTGGCAGCCGCGGGTCCAGACCAAGGCCGGGAGGAAGGCGACGACGACTGGCGGCATGCTGCGCCTGTCACCAGAATCGGTAACACACCGTTTCCGGGGTGCGGCCATAGGGGGCAGTTTGTGGCGCAGTTTGTGGCGCGCGCGACCAGGACGCAACCGGAGCCCGCCGAACGGCCGATCGCTCGCCGCGTTGCCGCGTCACCCCTCGCCCGGACACCTGATTCATGACACCCCCGTGGGGCAGGACCCGTGTACGGGTGGTGCGGTCCGGCAGCACGTGACTGCCGACGGATGTCAGCAGCCGCGTGCGGCCAACTTGGCGAGTTGTCAGCTGGTTCGGGTCATGGAAGCTGCCGGATGCCGAAGGCGTCGTAGACCAGCCATGATCCGCCGGTTGTGGTGAGTGTGATGGTGTTGTCGCCGGCCTTGAGGCCGGCGGCGGGAAGGGTCACGTTCAGCGTGGACGGCTTGGTGTTACTGGCGGATGTGGCGCCACCGCCGCCGCCGGCCGGGGTCTGGACATTGCTCAGCTCGGCGCCATTGAGACCGATCGTGAGCGCGGGCGGGGCAGTGGGGTTGGTGTCCTGCAGCCAGGTGGTGAACGTCAGATCGCTGCTCGGCGCAGTGGCAAGACTGAAGTTCAGCGTGAATGTGTGCGACTTGCTCCCGGCCCAGGAGTCGCGAGGCCCGGGCTGGATGTAACTCCAAGCGGTGGCCGGGTTGCTCACAGCCGCAGTGAAGGTGACGTCATTGGGGAACGTCGACGGATAGGCACTGTATCGATTCGGCGCCAGCGCGAACTCATGGCTGCTGGCATCGGTCTCCCCGGCCATCATGATCGCCTTGCCGACGGTCGCCGGCACGGTACGGCTCGTGGGGAACTCCCCGTTGGCGGACAGCGTGACCGTTGCGTGGCCGAACGCGTCCTGGGCCGGGGTGATGGAGAACGTGACGGTCTTGGAGTCCCACGCATTCAGGGTGACCGGCTGCGGCTGGCTCACATTCCACCCGGACGGCACGTCCATCTGCACCGTGACATCCGTGCTGCCGGCCGTATTGTTGGTGACCTTCACCGGGACCGATGTGGAGTGCCCGGTTACCAGACCGTCCAGGCCTGATGCGGTGACATCGACCGGGTTGTACCCGACGCGGATCGTGCTGGTGCCCTCGTCGTTGCTCTTCGCGTTCTTGTAGGTGGCCTGCGCCGACAGTGCCTGGTCGCCAGGTTCAGCATCCGCGGGCGCGGTGACCGCCCAGGTGGTCCTGATCGACTGGCCGGGCTTGAGCTTGGTGACCTTGGCGGGCGAGGTGGCTTCAGCCGTCCAGCCGCTGGGCACGGTGAGGACGACGGAGGCATTCGACAGCGCCATCGGACTGACGTCGTTGGTGTAGGTGCTGGTCACCGTGACGGTGTCGCCGGGCTTGACGAACGAAGGCCTGCCGACCGTGAGCGAGTGCTCCGCGTTGTAGCCGGGCACCACCCACTTCTGGCCGGTCCTGCCGTCGCAGTCCCGCAGCTCCGCCGGGTCTCCGTTGGCGGTGTGCGGGCCGGGGACGGTCAGGCAGAGGCCGGATGCCGGGGTGAGCAGGGAGCCGTCGGTTCCGGGCTGCCAGGTCTGCGCCGGGGTGCCATCACAGTCGGCGAGTCCGGTCTTCCCGGCCGCGGTCGCCGTCAGGCATTTGTCAGCGTTGCGGATCGTGCCGTCCGCGTGCCTGGCCCACTGCTGGGTGGCAGCGGATTTGCAGTGCCGGAGGCCGAGTTCGCCCGGCTTCGCCGGGTTGGTGACGTGGTTCTCCAGACATCGTCCGTCCATGCCCTGCAAGCGGTCGGTCTGCGACAGATCGAACGCGTCAGTGATCGTCGGGATGTTCGCGTCGGCCGTGTGGTTGATGTGGTCCAGGCCGTACATGTCCAGCAGCGTCTTGAGTACGTTGTAGTGGTTGATGCGCTCGCTGTACTCGCCGGCCTTGGCCATCGGCCCGACCATGATCGTCGGGATTCGGTTGACCGGGGTGAAGTTGTCCTCGTCCCAGGTCAGCACGAACAGGCTGTTGTGCGTCCTGGCCCACTGTATGTACGAGTCGAAGGTCTTCTTGAGGAAGGCGTCGCCCTGCGCGAGGGTTCCGTCATGCATGCTCTGCTGGCCGTTGCCCACGTAGAAGGAGACGGTGGGAAGGTCCTCGAAACCCTCTGGCGTGCTCGGGAACTGCTCCTGCCGCTTGTCCATCGGGTTCAGGCTGCCCGCGGTACCCGGTGTGGTCTTGTAGCGGAGCCACTGCGTGGGCTTGGCCTGGTTGGCGTAGTTCGCGAAGGTGTACCCGTGGGTCGCCAACTGGTTGGGGAGGTTGTCGGTGTCGACGGACGACGGCGCGGGATATTCGTTGGTCTTGACGATGTCCGAGGCGGACAGCAGCGAGTAGTAGTTGGGCAGGCTCGGGTGCTGGAGGCCGTACGAGTCGGTGAACGACGCACCCTGAGCTTCCAGGGACTTGATGTACGGCACCTGGTCCTGGGGCCTGGTGGACGGGTTGTTGAGGATGTCGTCGTAGCCCTTGTTCTCCATCATCACCATGACGACGTGGTCAGGCTCGGGAACCTCGGGGGAACCCACGGCCGCCGCAGGCGCGGCGACCGAAGGTGTGGCGTCCGAAGACCCGGCGTCCGGAGTCTCCGCGGCCGCGGAAACGGCCCCCGGAAGGGCGATACATGCCAGC
Source organism: Streptomyces sp. NPDC127117 (assembly GCF_042677325.1). Taxonomy (NCBI): domain Bacteria; kingdom Bacillati; phylum Actinomycetota; class Actinomycetes; order Kitasatosporales; family Streptomycetaceae; genus Streptomyces; species Streptomyces sp. NPDC127117. Next base: position 314,382 of record NZ_JBHXTM010000001.1, on the reverse strand, counting down.
AGGGCCGAGGCAATGACGCCTCGGATGCTTGGGCGCGCTTTGCGCATGCTGATTCTTCCTTGTTAGGGCGACAGCACACGCGCCGGTATCGCGGCGAAGGCCACCGCAAAGGCAAACAGTGATGTTTCCGTTGTGCTGTCGCAGCCATTCATGGCAGCCAGCAGCGTAGGAACGTCCACTCCCACCGTTTCAAACCAAAGATGAACTTCTCAAACACAGCCGGACAGGTATGGGTCACCGATACCGCTCCGAACGCTTCGTAACGGACTCAAAGTCCGGAGTCACCCCCGGACGTTCGCATGCTGGGGGACTGAGCCGGTGGGCGGAAGCGGCCAGACCCGTTCCTGGACGCGGCGCCCCCGTGATCAGTGTGGACACCAGAAGGTACGGATCGCTCATCAGAAGTCGGACGGCGCTCCGGGCCGCCGTGACGCCACGCCCAGGTCATGTCTTCGACAGGGGGCAACAGTCATACCGGGCCCGGGGGGTCAGGAGCCTCGTTTCAGGGCCGGGGAAGGTAGCTGGGCGCGCAACCTCAGGGACGCCAACCGGACCAGATCGTTCCGAGTCAGTTCACGCTACGTCTTCTCGACCAGGGCGTATGCCCCTCTAAGTTTGGTGAGCTGCCGTCACAAACCGCATACCAGAAGATTTCCGGAGGTAATACATGCCCGGATGGAGTCCGCCACGGCGCGGCTTCGCCGTCTTCTCGACCGCCATCGGCCGGGCCACCATCGCCGCCGACCTGCGGGTCGGACTCGGGGGCCCCGACCAGCCGGTCATTGCGGTGCCGGTGGGCACGTCGACGCTTGCTGTCCAGGCCGCGCCCGCGTCCTGCATACCCGCATATGGGTCGGGTGACCATGTACGTCAGTGAGAGCCGCGGCAGCACTCCCGCAGCGACCGCGCCGACCGCCCCGGGGTTTTTTACCCGGGGGGCGGCGGTGTAGGCCGCCCGGGCCCGGCGCGGGCCCGGGCCGATACTAAACCACAAAAACTGGGAGTTTGTGACCCCCCA